>JBBIUJ010000163.1:0-8951 GCA_037440345.1 Prolixibacter sp. | reverse complement strand
AGCACGTGAGGCAGGTTCCGCCAACCGGACCGGGTTCAACAGTTCAGATGTGCTCTACCTCATCATGCCTGACCGTTTTGCCAATGGCGATCCTTCGAACGACTCCAAACCGGAGATGGCAGATAAATTGAACAGGTCGGAACAATATGGCCGCCATGGCGGGGATATCAAAGGGATGCTCGATCATCTTGATTATGTTGCTGACCAGGGATATACCGCCCTTTGGCTCAATCCTGTTTTGGAGAACGACATGCCGCAAGCCTCCTACCACGGGTACGCTACGACCGACTTCTATCGTGTAGATCGTCGCTACGGAAGCAACGAGGATTACCGTCAACTTGCAGAGGCAGCAAAGAAAAAGGGGATCAAAATGATCATGGACATGATCTTCAACCATTGCGGTACCGGCCACTGGTGGATGAAAGACCTTCCCTGCAAAGATTGGCTAAATGCCGATGCAAAAACCATTACCAACCACCGCAAATCGGTTCAGCAGGATCCTTACGGGGCACAATGCGACAAGGATGAGTTCCACGATGGCTGGTTCGTACCTTCCATGCCCGACCTGAATCAAAAAAATCCGTTGATGGCCAGGTACCTGATCCAGAATTCCATCTGGTGGATCGAATATGTCGGACTTTCAGGCATCCGCATGGATACCTACCCCTATCCCGATCCTGAGATGATGGCCGAATGGACCCGCGAAGTGATGGTCGAATACCCCGATTTCAATATTGTCGGCGAGGAGTGGAATACCAATCAGGTTCAGGTTGCTTACTGGCAAAAGGGGAAAGTCAATCCGGACGGATATCGCTCCTACCTGCGCAGTTTGATGGATTTCCCGTTGCAGGATGGTATTGTCAGGGCATTCAGCGAAAAAGAGGGTTGGAGCGAAGGGCTCAACCGGTTGTACGATGTCCTCGCACTTGACTTCCTCTATCCGAATCCCAAAGATCTGGTGGTCTTTGCCGATAACCACGATACGGAACGTTTCTTTACGGCCATTCACGAAGATTTCAGCAAATTCAAAATGGCCATGGCCTACCTGATGACCATCCGGGGAATCCCGCAAATTTATTATGGTAGCGACATCCTGATGACCGGCCGCAAAAGCGATGGCGACGGCATGCTCCGCAAAGACTTTCCCGGAGGCTGGGCAGGCGATAAAATCAATGGCTTTACAGGCGAAGGCCTGACAGCCCAGCAAAAGGAGGCGCAGCAATACCTGAAAAAACTGATCACATGGCGTAAAGGCAAAGAGGTGATCCATACAGGTAAAATGCTGCACTATTTGGTGAAAGATGGCGTTTATGCATTCTTCCGTTACAACGACAAAGAGAACATCATGGTCATCTTTAACAACAGCGCCGAGGAGAAACCATTCAAAAACAATCACTACAGCGAAGGCCTCAAAGGTGCAAACAAAGGATTTGAAGTGATTTCAGGAAAACAGGTCGATGATCTTTCAACCCTTAAAATCCCTGCACATACAGCCATGATTGTTGAATTAAAATGAAGATTGATTGATAGATAGTAAAAGTGAACACCGTGAAATGGGGGAAGAGATTCTCCCATTTTCTTTTCTCCCTTTCTCAAAATAATTTTGAATTGTCCATTCGATTTCATTCTATTAATTATTTTCTTGATTTACACATGAATATGAAAAATATTGTTTACATTTGTCCATGAAATATTAAAATACAATTTTAAAATTTCATGGAGAAATTGCATTTATATCCATGAAATACCCATGAGAGAATATTCACACCAACCGAAAATGATTATGTGGGTATTAGCTTCGCTGATCTTCGATTCCATTTGACCGTTAAAAAAACAAAATATAACAAATGAAATATTAATTCTAAGCAAATGTTTGGTCATGACAATTTCAAGAAGAATTGGTGCTGAAATCAAAGATTCACTGGGATTCTTTCCGGTTGTAACAATCATTGGTCCGCGGCAGGTAGGCAAAACAACCCTGGCCAAAGCCATTATGGCGGATGTGAATAAATCAACACTCTATCTTGACCTTGAGCTACAATCTGATTTAAACAAGCTCAACGATGCCGAACTTTTCTTTTCGTACCATACCGACAAACTTGTCGTGATTGATGAGGTACAAAACAAGAAAGAGCTCTATCCACTTTTACGAGCCTTGGTAGATATAACAGGTCAGCCGGGTCAATTTCTTTTGTTGGGATCAGCATCCCCGGAACTGATCCGCCACTCTTCAGAATCTTTGGCCGGCAGGATAGCCTACTATCAACTTTTTCCATTCGATTTGACCGAAATTCCGGGACAAGTCACCCAAAATGATCTCTGGATAAAAGGTGGATTTCCTAAATCCCTTTTTGCCCATGGTAAAGAATTGTCGCAAAAATGGATGGAGAATTTTGTAAGCACCTATTTGAACCGTGATTTGTTACAGCTTGGATTAAGTGCCTCTCCCACAACGATTCGTAACCTTTGGTCCATGATGGCTTATTTGAATGGTCAATTGTTTAACGCCACCAACCTCGCCAATTCACTGGATGTGACAACCCCAACAGTGAAGCGGTACATTGATTTTCTGGAAGAGGCATTTTTACTGAAAAGTCTTCACCTATTCTCTTGGAACATGAAAAAGCGGCTGGTAAAGAGTCCGAAAATTTACCTGACCGACACCGGTATTTTGCATTATCTGACTGGGATTACTGATATAAACAGTTTGGCAGGAAATCCCATCGTTGGTAGTTCATGGGAATCATTTGTTGTCAACCAACTGATGGCACTAAAGAAAAATCAGATCAAACTTTATTTTTACCGTACCCACCAGGGTACTGAGGTAGATTTGGTTTTTACCAAAGGGTTGAAGGTGGTGGCAACAGCCGAAATCAAATATTCCAACTCCCCGCAATTGAGCAAAGGAAACTATTTGGCTTTCGAAGATTTGAAAGCTCCTGTCAACTTTGTCATTACCCCCTCTTCTGATGATTATTTATTCAGGCAGGATATCAGGATTTGCTCCCTGAAAACTTTTATTTCGACCTATTTGCCAATTCTTTAGACGCACTGAACCCCAAATATTATCTGTCAAGAAGGCCAAACCATAATAGACCGGCGACATGGTGAAGTATATCACCTGCATCCAGACGGGGGCGTGGATGCAGTCACAATAGGGCAACCCAATGAAATTACTTGTCATTGTATTGCGAATCTCCAGAACATGGTAGGCAACGGTTTCAAAAAGAATTAAGAGCGCCCAAAATGCAGGTACAAATACCAAATATTTAAAGAATTTTCTCTTGAATGGCAATTGGTTACAAACTTCCCCAACCCCTAGTAAAGTCAATGTCCAGGCCATCAAGGGCAGAGTATTCATTCCAAAAATAACCAGGTAATCAAATTTATATCCGTAATAATCTTTGGCGAAATGAACCCAAATTGAAGCCATCAGGGTTGCCAGTAGCAGGTGCAGGAAAGCTTCAATCCTTCGCTTCTGTAACAAATAGAAAAAAATAAAGAGCCATGCACCCAACAAAATCCAGTCTGCATGCGCACTGAAAACGGAGAAGATCAGGATAACAATGAAAGCAATGGAGAGATCTTTGTTTAGAAAACGATGGTCAGTTGCGGATGAATATTCAGATGTCATGGAAGTCAAGATGGTTAATTGGGCTAAGCCCTTATCAAATGTAGGTGAAAATTGATTACATTGGCTTCCTCCAACCAAATACAAATTTTGCCTGGGAATATCTGGCCTCTATTCTTCATTTTTAATAAGTTAAATTCAGAAAAGGATGAAACAGGTGATTCAATTTTTGGGTATAAATAGCTAGAACGATTTAATCAAACGCAATGACAAATCAAATTTACCCTTGTTTGTGGTTTGACAGTCAGGCCAAAGCAGCCGCAGAATACTATTGCTCCATTTTTAGCAATTCAAAAATCATCAGCGAGTCGCCTGTTGCAGTTCAATTTGAACTGGAAGGGAACAAGGTTATGAGCTTAAACGGGGGCCCCATGTTTAAAATAAACCCTTCCATCTCACTGTTTGTAACTTGTGCCACAGTTGAAGAGATTGACAGAATCTGGCATTGGCTCTCGGAAGGGGGAAGCGCCATGATGCCTCTGGACAAATATCCTTGGAGCGAAAAATATGGCTGGGTGGTCGACAAATTTGGAATGACCTGGCAATTGATGCTTGGGGACCTGGCATCTGATGGCCAAAAAATAATGCCTTCCCTCTTGTTTGTCGGGGAGCAATTCGGACATGGTCAACAGGCAATCCGGGCCTATACTGAAATTTTCCCAAATTCAGCTATCCGACATCTGGAAGTTTATCAGGAGGGGGATGATCAACTCAAAGGAACGCTGATGTTTGGAAGTTTTAACTTAAATGGTTCCCAATTCGCCGCAATGGATGGACAAGGCACACATGACTTTCAGTTCAGCGAAGGAGTCTCTTTCGTGGTGGAATGCAGTACCCAGGAGGAGATCAACAGCTTCTGGGACAAACTTTCAGAAGGAGGAAATGAGTCGCAATGCGGTTGGCTGAAAGACAGGTTTGGCATTTCCTGGCAAATCATACCGGCTATTCTTGGACAATTAATGTCTGATCCCGAAAGGGGCGCCAGGGTCATGCAGGAACTCTTGAAGATGAAAAAGCTGGACATTGAAATATTAAAAAATGCCTGATTTTTGTGAATATCTAATAGGTTGTTTAAAAAATATTACACAGAGAATAATTGTCTATTAATCGAAAATATAGGGATTATAGTAATTTCTGCGATTAGATGTTTTCATGGGAGAAACCCCGGAGTTGCACAGAGAGAAAAATCGCAAGCGATTTTCCGACTCTCCCGACAAGTCGGGACAAGTTATGTAACTCGTTGTTTCCTCAAGTGTATTTTAACTAAAGCGAGAATTTCAAAGCCAATTTTAGTTTAAATATGGCGTAATAAATTCTCTGTGTAAGAAATTTAAACAGCTTCTAATTATTAAAATATGGAAAATGCAATAGCTGTCATTACGGGGACGGAAGAATTGTCGGATTTCGAAAATGACCATTTAAAATCCCTGATAAAATTTTATAGGGCATTCAATCAACGGGATATGGTATTGATGGAAACCCTCTGGCTAAACAGCAAGGAGGCATCCATGAACAATCCTGTTGGGGGGATCAAAAGGGGTTGGGATGAAATCAGGGCCGTCTACGACAAAATATTCAATGGCAGCGCCAAAGTATATGTCGAATTCTACGATTTTACGCTCCATCCTACCGAAAATATGTTTTTTGCGACCGGCAGGGAGAGAGGGTATTTCGAAAAGGGCGGCGTCAGAATCGAACTGGCGATCAGAACTTCACGGATATTTGTAAAAATGGAAGGGGAGTGGAAGCAAATTCAGCACCATGGCTCCATTGATGATCCTGATCTGCTAAAAAGATATCAGGAGGCTATACTTCAGCAATAACCGCCTCGACCAGAAATAGTACAATTTCCGAACTCACTATAGCAATCATGAAACCTTCAACCGTAATGCGAATCAACCATGATTAAAAAAGTCGCTACCTACATTATCATTATCGGAGCATTTGTTTTGCTTATTGGAGTTATCCTGGAGGCAGGAAATAAACTTATCAGGAGAGACAAGATCGAACTTTCACGGAAAACTGATATTTCAACTTTTACGGATAAAGCTAAGCCGGTTGTTATTAATTCCAATGAAAGTGTTTTCCGGCAACTTACTAATAACATTAAATATCCCATCAGCATTTTAATGCTGCAGGTTATCATTATCCTTTTTGCTTCAAAATTTTTTGGGATTATCATGAAAATGTTTGGACAACAGACAGTTGTAGGAGAGATAATTGCCGGAATATTTCTGGGGCCCTCCATTTTGGGTTGGTTGTTCCCTGAGCTCTCCGCTCTGATTTTTCCGCACGACTCTTTAATATCGCTTCAGTTTTTGAGCCAGATTGGACTTGCTTTCTTCATGTTTGTCATTGGCATGGAGCTGGATCTTAGTAAACTTCAGAACAAGACGCAAGATGCGGTCATCATTAGCCATGCAAGCATCATATTCCCATTCTTTCTGGGTGCTTGTTTGTCCTATTTCATATTTCTGGATTTAGCGCCTCAAAATGTGAGTTTCGTTTCGTTCACCCTCTTCCTGGGCATCGCAATGAGCATCACTGCTTTCCCGGTGTTGGCACGTATCCTGAAAGAAAGAGGATTGACCCGGACACCCCTTGGTGTTCTGACAATCACCTGTGCCGCTGCCGATGACGTTACCGCATGGTGTTTGCTTGCCGCCGTAATTGCAATTGTAAAGGCAGGAAGTATTGCAAGTGCCTTGTTCACAATTGGTTTGACAGTTGTCTATCTGGTTTTTATGTTTATCGTGCTAAAACCCTGGCTGCAAAAGTCCAGTGAGAAGCATATGGTTGGTGAGTCGATTGATAAAACTACCATCGCTCTTTCATTTTTTGTGCTCTTGCTATCAGCTTATTTTACTGAGATTATTGGGATTCATGCGCTGTTTGGCGCTTTTATAGCCGGTGTAATCATGCCTGATAATGTACGCTTTAAAGCTATTTTGATTGATAAAATAGAAGATGTCAGTACCATCTTGTTATTGCCCATATTTTTTGCTTTTACAGGTCTGCGCACACAAATTGGATTAATTAATTCCGGATATTTATGGTTATTGTGTGGCCTCATTATTTTGGTGGCCATCATCGGAAAATTTGGAGGAAGTGCTCTGACGGCCAGAATTGTGGGCCGGTCATGGCATGACTCACTCTCTATTGGTGCCTTAATGAATACGAGGGGACTCATGGAACTGGTGGTCTTAAATATTGGCTATGATTTGGGGGTTTTGGGTCCTGAAATATTTTCAATAATGGTGCTGATGGCGCTTTGTACAACCTTCTTGACTGGCCCACTATTGGATTTGATCAATTACAGTTTTAAAAAAATAGCATGAAGACAAAAATAGGACTGATGGGTGTTGGGCTCGATACCTACTGGGCGCAGTTCGACGGGCTCCTGGATCATTTGTCGGAATACCAATGTGAAATCAGGGATAAAATTTCAGGTTTTGGTGCAGAGGTTATTGATGCCGGAATGGTCGACAATCCGATAAAGGCCCGTGAGGCAGCCTCTTTTCTGGCAAATAACGGGATAGAAATTCTCTTCCTCTATATTTCGACCTATGCACTCTCTTCGACAGTGCTGCCTGTTGCCCAAAAGGTGAAGGTGCCGGTGATCCTCCTCAACCTGCAACCCGTGGATGCCCTCAATTATGAAGCCTTCAACAAATTAAACGACAGGGGTAAAATGACCGGTCTGTGGCTGGAGCACTGCCAGGCATGTTCCGTTCCCGAAATAGCCGGTGTCTTCAACCGCTCAGGTATCAAATACGATATCGTAACCGGATACCTCAGGGACCAGGATTCCTGGAAAGAGATCCGGGAATGGATCCGGGCGACCAATGTCGCTTGCTCTCTCCGCAAAAACAGGCTTGGCATTTTGGGCCATTACTACGGCGGAATGCTCGATGTTTATACCGACCTTACCCAACAGTCCACTGTTTTTGGCACACATTTCGAAATATTGGAAATGTGCGAGTTAAAAAGATGGCGGGATGGCGTTACTACGGATGAAATCGCTGCCAAGATACAGGAATTTCATACCGCATTTGATGTGACCTCAGAATGTTCGGCAGACGAAATCGACCGCGCGGCCCGAACTTCCGTTGCACTGGACAAGCTGGTCGAAGCACATGGATTGGGCTCGATGGCCTACTACTACGAAGGGGAATCCGGCAACGATTACGAAAATATTGTGACCTCCATCATTGCCGGAAATACCCTGCTGACTGGCAAAAATATCCCGGTAGCCGGAGAGTGTGAAGTGAAAAATGCGCAGGCCATGAAAATCATGGCAGCGTTTGGCGCCGGTGGCTCCTTCTCCGAATTTTACCTGATGGACTTCAACGACGATGTAGTGATGCTGGGACACGATGGTCCTGCCCATTTCGCCATCGCGGAAAGCCGTGTCAGCCTGGTTCCGCTTCCTGTCTACCATGGAAAACCGGGCAATGGGCTCTCTATCCAGATGCGCGTCAAACAGGGACCTGTTACCCTTCTCTCGGTCGTGGAAGGGAAGAACGGAGTCTTCTTTTTGGTGGCGGAAGGGGAATCGGTAGCCGGACCAATCCTGGAAATCGGCAACACCAACAGTCGATACCGTTTTGCACCAGGGGCCAAAGCCTTTATGAACCAATGGTCGAAACAGGGTCCGGCCCACCATTGTGCCATCGGCACCGGTCACTTGGCCTCCTCCATCGAAAAGCTGGGGATGTTGCTTGGAATTGATACGGTGAGGATTTGCTGAGGGCATAGAGAAGGGAGAAAAGAGGGGGAGACTGGGAGACGTGGAGAAAGGAATTCTTATTATGTTGAAGCTTGGAAACATTGAACCAGAAAAACGGTGAAGGGATGAGCACAACTCTGGTGTTAGGCCGCGTAGTGGCGAAATATTGGTAGCCCGGGGTTAAGCGACAAAGGAGCGTTACCCCGGGTATGGGAACACCGAACCGAAATCGTCCGCGGTAGCATATTCGCCAATGTACAATGACCTTTTCGGACGGAAAGTACGGCCTTTGATAAAAGCATTCTCCCAGTCTCCCCGTCTCCCCTTACGGCTCCGATTCAAAATTATTATTTAAGTCCGTCAAAATCTATCTCAGGTGGAGTTGTTGGGGTAGTCTTTAACTCAAAACTCGCGTTGAGGTTTGTGTTTTCATCAAAAAATCCCCCGTTCTGCAGATAAAACCCATTGCCCTCCGTTCCTCCGGCATAATCGAGCCGGAAACCCCGTTTGGCAATGTCATCCCCGGTAAACTTCACCTTCGTGAGCGGAAACCAATTGCCGTTTTTATCCCTGCACCACTGGTTGGCATAG
>JBBIUJ010000162.1:0-9042 GCA_037440345.1 Prolixibacter sp. | reverse complement strand
AAAGTCATTGATTTTCAGAAAAGTCTGGGCTGCGATGTTTTTGTCAGAATGATATTCGATTTGTATCATCCGATAGGTATTTGTCTTGGAGGAGTGGATGATGGTCACGAAACAGATGACTGGAAAATAGAAACCACCGAAAGTATTGAGGGCAACAACCTTATCAGGAACTCGACCATTACAACTCCTGATGGTAAACTAACCCAAACCTTCGTACGAACTGCACAAAACAAAGGCACTTATGTATATTGCTGTACCAAAAAGCCCATAACATGCGAAGCGGATCTGGATATTGCCATCAAATATGAACCGAAAATGTCGGCTCAATACGGCACCATGATCAAAGAAAAAATCAAAAGGATCAAAGATTACCTGGGCAACGATGGTATCCTGGGAACCTGGGTTTCAGGAGGTCCCTCCAACAATGCTTCAATGATCATAGATCACAATGAATTGTATCTATTGTTTATGTCAGATCCCGATTATTTCGATAAACTTATGAAGTTTTCCATTGATCGTACCCTTGATTACACCCAAGCTTTCATTGATGCGGGTGCAGATGTAATGTTGGTTGGAGGAAATGTGGCCGGAGGCTTTCTTGGAGCAGAAATGTACGAACAATTTATCCTTCCTTACGAGAAAAAATACATCGATTTTATTCAGGAAAAGGGATGTCCGGCTATATATCACAATTGCGGACAAATCATGCAGCTTGTAAATTCATACAAGCAATTGGGCGCACGAGTGGTTGAACCATTCTCTCCCATCCCCCTGGGAGATGCAGTGTTGGAGAAGGTAGTTGACCTTGTTCATGGCGATTATGTGATTATCGGTGGTGTTGATCAGGTTAATTTGTTACAGAATGGAACACCGGAGGAAATACGAACAGTCACTGAATCAACCATCAAAGCGGGCAAGAAAAATGGGCCGTTTATCATTCAAAGCGCCGATTTTCTGGAGTACAATACACCTGTTGAAAATGTGGTTGCTTTTGTTGAAACGGCATTGAAACATGCAGCTTATTAAATTCAGAAAAATTAAATGGCATTCTTTAGTCTCTTATTCGATATTGTAGTTGATTGAAGAAAAACATAACTGTGACATCAAAATATAGAAAATCTAATTGTTGCTTGATTAAACAATTAACTCATGATTACTTCGATTTTAAAAAGCTTCTCATCCTGTTTGTTGCTTGCGTCACCGTTTCTGAATGTTGAAGCAAAAAATATTAAGCAGGAAAAGCCTAATATTGTTTACATCCTGGCCGACGACCTTGGTTACGGTGATTTAAGTTGCCTCGGTCAAAAACGATTTAGCACTCCAAACATCGACCGGATGGCTCGTGAGGGAATGGTTTTCACACAGCATTATGCGGGTTGTACCGTTTGTGCCCCTTCGCGCTCATCGCTAATGACCGGACAAACAACCGGGCACACTCCCATTCGTGGAAACAAAGAGTGGAAGCCGGAAGGTCAATGGCCAATGCCAGCCGAAACATACACGGTTGCTGAGTTGATGAAAGAGGCCGGTTATGTAACCGGTGGGTTCGGGAAATGGGGTTTGGGGTATCCCGGTTCCGAAGGTGATGCTAATAGGCAAGGGTTTGATGAGTTTTATGGGTATAACTGCCAGCGTCTTACACACAACTATTATCCTGACCATTTGTGGCACAATCAAACCAAAGTTATCCTGAAAGGCAATTCGGGGAGTCAATCCAAAGATTATGCTCCTGAACTGATTCATCAAAAAGCATTGCAGTTCATTGAAAAGAATAAAGAAAAACCATTCTTTCTTTATTATCCAACCACTATTCCTCATGCCGAATTGCTTTTGCCCAAAGAAAATATGAAAGAATTTCAGGGAAAATTGATGCCTGAGAAAAGCTTTAAAGGGGCAGAACCCGGTAGTTCCTACTTTAGAGAAGGTGGTTACGGGTCACAGCCTGAAGTTCATGCTGCCTTTGCGGCTATGGTAACTTTGCTTGATAAACAGGTAGGCGAATTGTTGGGTAAACTGAAAGAATTGGGTTTGGATAAGAATACGATTGTAATATTCTCTTCTGATAATGGCCCACACCAGGAAGGTGGGGCCGATCCGGATTATTTCGACAGCAACGGCCCGTTTAAAGGTTATAAACGCGATTTATATGAGGGAGGTATCCGCGAACCGATGATTGCCTGGTGCCCGGGCAAAATAAAAGCAAATGCAAAATCTGATCTGATCTCCGCATTTTGGGATGTGATGCCAACCTTAGCTGATCTTGCAGGTGTAAAAACTCCGGAGAACATTGATGGAATTTCGTTTCTTCCGACTTTATTGGGCAAGAAAGGGCAAAAGAAACATGAATATATGTACTGGGAATTCCATGAAATGGGCGGTCGTCAGGCGGTCCGAAAAGGCAATTGGAAGCTTGTACGTTATCAGGTGTTGAATACCGAAAAAACAACCACGGAATTGTACGATCTAAATACTGATATAGGTGAGGATAAGAATGTGGCCAATCAGCATCCTGAAGTAGTCAAAGAACTTTTAGAACTGATGGCAAAAGCAAGAACTCCTTCCGACGTCTTTACTTTTAGTTCTCCAACCATAATTAAATAAGAACAAATTTATCGTCCGGGCAATTACCGCTTTGATGGTAAAAGTTAAAAATCTAATATTCAATTAATTAAATAATTAACTCATGAATACTTCAATCTTGAAAAGCTTTTCATCTTGTTTACTTCTTGCATCTCCGTTTCTGAATATTGAAGCAAAAAATATTAAACAGGAAAAACCAAATATCATTGTGATACTTGCTGATGACCTGGGTTATGGCGATCCGGTTTGTTACGGTGGCACCAAATTGAAAACTCCTAATATTGACCGGTTGGCGGCAAATGGCATTCGGTTTACCAGCGGTTATGCACCGGCCGGAACTTGCACTCCTTCCCGGTATTCCCTTTTAACCGGCCAGTATGCATGGAGAAAAAATGTATCCATTCTCCCGGGCACTGCTCCCATGTCAATCTCACAAAATTTTATGACCATGCCCGGTTTGATGCAAATCAGCGGATATTTTACTGGATGCGTTGGAAAGTGGCATCTTGGTCTTGGGGATGGAAAACTGGATTACAATGTACTCGTTAAACCTTCTCCAAAAGATATCGGATTCGACTATTCGTATATCTATCCTGCAACAAACGACAGAACCCCTTGCATATATATGGAAAATGGGAAAGTGGTCGGATTAGATCCCAACGATCCGATTCAGGTGAGCTATGGCAAGCCGGTTGGAAATTGGCCTACCGGTCGAGACCATCCCGAGTTGCTGACATTAAAATATAACCAAGGACATGATCAAACCATCATAAATGGCGTCAGCCGAATCGGTTATATGGCTGGTGGGACAAGCGCTTTATGGAAGGATGAAGATATGGCCAACCTACTCACCGGAAAAGCTGTAAATTTTATCAGGCAAAATGCACAAAAACCATTTTTTCTATATTTCGCTACACACAGTATTCATGAACCCCGTATACCAGGCCCCCGGTTTAAAGGAAGCAGTGAGTGTGGCGTTTATGGTGATGTTATTCAGGAATTGGATTGGTCGGTAGGTGAAATCCTGAAAGCATTGGATGATTTGAAAATCAGTAAGAACACGATGATCGTTTTTCTAAGTGACAATGGATCCGCGGTCAGACGTGAGTTTGGATATAAAGATGGAGGTTTGGAAAATCTGAATGGGCACGAACCTACCGGTGTTTTAAAAGGCGATAAAAATTCCCTCTACGAAGGAGGCACGAGAACTCCGTTTATCGTGAGTTGGCCCGCTAGGATAAAGCCCGCAGTTTCTGATGCTCCCATTAGTTTCACCGATCTTTTTGCTTCATTTGCCAATTTGATGAACATTAATCTAAAGGAGGGGGACGCACCCGACAGCAGAAATGCCCTTCCTGTGCTACTGGGGAAAGCAACAAAAACAAAGCATAATGAAGTATTGATCCAGGATAATGGAGGGAAGTTGGCTATTCGGATAGGAGACTGGAAATTTATACCGAAGGAAAGTTACGGCAAAGATGAATTGTATAACCTGCGTAAAGATATCTCAGAAAAACTGAATGTTGCTGAAAGTAATCCCGATATTGTAAAGCATTTTAGGAGTCGGCTGGAGGTAATACGTAATAGCCAGGGCGTAAGAAAATGACCTTTAGAATTTCATTTTCAATACCAGCTTAACTAGTCTCATTAAAAGAGATTTGAAGCAGGATTTATCAATTCATTAAAAACTAAATTATGATAAAAATTAATCATCATCTATTAATATCGGGACTTCTAACCACCAGTTTATTGCCCTTGAGTTCAAATTCAGTGGTGGCTCAGAACAAAAAACCCAATGTTCTGTTCATTCTGGCAGATGATCTGGGATATCACGACTTAAGCTGTACAGGTAGTAAATACTATGAAACCCCGAATATCGACAAGATTGCCAAATCCGGAATGGTGTTCACCAATGGGTATGCTACTTGTCAGGTTTGCAGTCCGTCACGCGCCAGTATTCTGTCCGGGAAATTTCCTGCCAGGCATGGAATTACTAACTATATTGGCGAGGCTTCCGGGGAAAACTGGCGAAAAAACAACCGGTACTCCCGACTGCTTCCGGCTGATTATGTCCATAACCTTCCTGCTGATTTTATTACCTTACCTGAAGCATTAAAGCAATCAGGTTACCGTACTTTTTTTGCCGGGAAATGGCATTTGGGCAGCAAAGGGTCCTGGCCCGAAGATCATGGATTTGACATTAACAAAGGAGGTTGGGATCTTGGACAACCGAAAGGAGGCTACTTTTCACCTTACGAAAACCCCAATCTTTCGGATGGTCCCAAAGGGGAGAATCTTGAAATGAGGCTTGCAACCGAAACAGTTAAATTCATGCAGGCAAACAGCGAACAACCATTCTTAGCTTATTTGTCATTTTATGCGGTTCATGGTCCTATTCAAACAACCGAGGCCAAATGGGGAAAGTACCGCGACAAAGCAGAGAAAGCCGGAATTGCAGACAGCGGTTTTGCTATGGAACGAAGGATGCCTTACCGTTTGCACCAGGATAACCCGATTTATGCCGGATTGGTTGAATCGATGGATGATGCAGTTGGGATGGTTCTGAATGCACTAAAGGATTTGGGATTGGATAAGAATACGATCGTCATATTTACAAGCGACAATGGCGGGGTGGTTTCTGCGGATGGCTACTCCACATCGAATGCCCCATTGCGAGCCGGGAAAGGATATCAATGGGAAGGTGGCCTTCGCGAACCATATTTTATTTCTGTGCCATGGATGAAATTGAATGGCAAAAAGAGTGAGGTTCCTGTCACCGGCACCGATTTTTATCCTACCATTCTCGATCTTGCCGGTTTACCTTTGTTGCCTGACCAGCATGAAGACGGTGTAAGTTTGGTCCCATTGCTGAAAGGGGAAAAAATCGCTGAAAGGGCTTTGATCTGGCACTATCCGCATTATGGAAACCAGGGGGGGGATCCAAGTTCAATCATACGGAAAGGTAATTGGAAATTGATTCATTACTACGAAGATGACCACGAAGAATTGTACAATCTAAAGAACGATCCTGCAGAAACAACAGATGTTTTTGCGAAAAATTCCGGATTGGCAAGTCAGATGAGTAAAGAACTGTTTGATTACCTACATAAGGTTGGAGCTAAGTTTCCGGTAAAAGACCCTAACTACAATGCAGACAAAGAAAGCGAATATTTAAACAGGATGAAAACCGTTGTCTGGCCAAATGTTGAGAAAGGGCGAAAACAAATTCTACAGAAAGATTTTGATCCTAAAAATGATTGGTGGGGAAGCCGCGTCACGAAAGATTAATCTAAAACCAATAGTGTATGAAGATATCGCTTCTTTCAATGCTTTTGATGTGATGAGTTATCCACGACCTTTCTGGTGAAAGATTTGAACAAATATATCACCGTTCTGAAAGTAGAGTTAAAGAAATAGTTTAAGTGATAAATACCGAATGAAAAACTTTTAAATAGAACAACATTATGAACTCAAGAGAATTATTACAGCAAACCTTAAACCACAAAGAACCGGAAAGGATCGTTTTTGACATGGGTTCCAATGCTGTTACCGGTATTCATGTAAAATCGTTGGAAAATCTTCGTGATTATTACGGATTGGAAAAACGTCCAGTCAGGGTAATAGAACCATATCAGATGCTGGGTCTCGTTGAAAGCGACCTGATTGATGCAATTGGAATAGATGTTATTGGGGTATGGGGTCATGACAATATGTTAGGTTATAACAACCAGCCTCCATTAAAACTCTTCAAGACTTTTTGGGGTCAGGAAGTTCTTGTTCCCGAGAAGTTCAGCATCTTGACTGATGAAAAAGGCGATTTGCTCTCTTTCCCTTCAGGTGATACCACTGTTCCACCTTCAGCAAAAATGCCACAGACTAGCTATTTTTTTGATGCTATTGAACGGCAACTACCAATTGATGATGAGAATCTTAATGTAGATGATAATCTGGAAGAGTACACCCCAATAACTGATGACACTTTACGATACTGGAAAAAAGAATTGGGAAAGGTGAATACATCAGGTAAAGGAATCGTTGCAGGGTTGGGTGGTACCTGTTTAGGCGACATTGCTCTTGTACCGGGTATGCAGCTAAAAGAGCCTCGTGGTATTCGCGGTATTGCTGAATGGTATATGAGTACGATCATGCGGAGTGACTATATCAAGGAAATATTTGATCGTCAAACTTTATTAGCTGTTGAAAATTTGCAAAAAATATACAATACTGTTGGGAATGATATTGATGTAGTATTCCTGTGTGGTACCGATTTCGGAACACAGGATTCGACTTTCTGTGCCCCTGAACAATTTGATGATTTGTGGTTGCCATATTACCGAAGAGTGAATGATTGGATACACACCAACACTAATTGGAAGACCTTTAAACATTCCTGTGGTGCCGTTGAAAGTTTTATGGGCCGGTTTATTGATGCAGGGTTCGATATTATCAACCCGGTACAGGTAAGTGCAAAAGGAATGGATCCGAAACATTTGAAGGAGACCTATGGAAAACACCTCACATTCTGGGGTGGCGGAGTCAATACTCAAACAACGCTTCCCTACGGCACCCCACAGCAAGTAAGGGAAGAAGTACTTCGTCACTGCGATATCTTTGCCAAAGACGGAGGTTATGTATTCAATACCGTTCATAATCTACAAGCCAATGTTCCGGTTGAGAACATTGTAGCGATGATTGATGCAATCCACGAATTTAATGGAGATTCGCAAAAATAATATTCCAAAAAACCATTAATGCCAACTAATAAAATCAATGGTAGCCTGATCGAAAAAAAATAATTCTGGTCATGTTAATTCCTGATGTGATAGCAACAAAAAGATAAAGGTTCTCCGGAAATACGATTAAAAAAATGTCCTCCCAAAAGCGAAAACATGATTGTAAAATCTAAAATCCAATAGGATATGAAAATATTACTTCTTTCAATGCTTTTGATGATTGTTGCAATCCCCTTAGAAACCTGGACTCAGCTCAACGAGAATGTGCTTAGATATGAGGATACTGAATGGTCCAATGTGTGGATTCCATCAGCAAATAAAAGTGATTTGCCAAGGGTATTACTTATAGGCAATTCTATTACTCAGGGATATTATCCGGTAGTTGAAACTAACCTGAAAGGTAAAGCCTATGTGGCCCGTTATACCAGTTCCAGTGGGATTATTGATCCTGTCCTGCACAATGAAATTAAAAATCTGATAACTCATCATAAATTTGATTTGATCCATTTCAACAATGGGTTGCATGGCATTGAATACGACTCTGCTCAGTATGAAAAAGGTTTGAAAAAACTGGTACGGTTGCTTGAAAAGCACGGACAGGGCGCCGAATTGATCGGAGCGACATCAACACGGGTACTTCCCGGCTATTCAGGATGGAAATCAGACGAATTGAATCTAAAGATGGTCGAAATCCGGAATGAAATCATGTTCAGGATTTGCCATGAAAATGGAATTGAAGTGGATGATTTATTTGAAGTTACAGTTGATCATCCGGAAATGTATTCCGGAGATAAAATTCATTATAACGAAACTGGCTACCAGGCACTTGGACGACAAGTAACATCACTTATACTGAAAAAATTAACCAATAATAATAATACCAACTAAAAAACAATTCAAAAAATGAAATCATTAATTATTAGCATACTAATACTTTTAGGTACGCAGGTAATCGCACAAAACATTGAGCCAATACCTTCCACCAAGCCAGGCAAATGGCAAAAAGAACAGATCAAACGCAAGTATGGAATGTTTATGCATTTCGGCATTAATACCTTCGTTGATAAGGAGTGGACTGATGGAAGCGTACCAGCCAAAACCTATGCCCCTGAAAAGATTGATGCCGAACAATGGATTCGTACCGCTAAAGAGGCTGGAATGAATTATGTCATTATGATTTCCAAACATCACGACGGATTTTGTATGTGGGACAGCAAATACACCGAATACGATGTAGCCTCCTCTGGCAATAAAACAAACGTTGTGGAGGAATTAGCCAAAGCATGTAAAAAATATGGTATTCAGTTGGGGATTTACTATTCGCTTTGGGATCGTAAACAAAATGCTGATGTCAATGATACAACACTGGATGCCGCATATAATAAGTATATGCTCAATCAGTTGACTGAAATTATGGATATTACCAGCAAATACGGTCGCATTGTAGAATTGTGGTTTGACGGAAGTTGGGAAAAAGCGAGCAGCCGATGGCCATTACAGGAGATTTATAATTTGGTAAAAGTACGCGAACCCCAATGTCAGATAAGCACCAACTGGACCATCAGTTTTCCGGATAATGTTGGAGACGTTAAATACAATCACGATACCAAATTTAAATTGAATTGCCATCCCAGGGATCAAAGAGAGGGATTTCCGATTCGTTATTTCCCAAGCGACTTCCGTTTAGGAGACCCTGATCTGCCTGCAAATCCTGATCCTAAATTATTTA
>JBBIUJ010000161.1:0-9069 GCA_037440345.1 Prolixibacter sp. | reverse complement strand
ATTTTAAAGTATATTTGGGTGGGGACTCGAATGCAACAAACACAAAAGGGTTCAGGCTTATCCAATAACTCTGTTGATATTTTGAAATATATTAATCAATGGGATTTCGTTAGTAATCTTCTTGGAGTTACTTTGTGTTTTCCTTCGTGACCTTTGTGGTTAAATTTCTAGATTTACTAACATCAATTTGACTTTCAGCAAGTTCAATTCGAAATTGCAATTAAAATTGTTCCTCTATGAAAATCCTGCACCAACTGTGCGCCATCTCAATTTCTATAGCTATTTCCGGGAGTACATTGAAGTCATTTGCTCAGCAGAAAACCTATTGCAATCCGATCAACATCGATTATGGCTATACACCCATCCCAGATTTCAGTGAGGCCGGGCGTCACAGGGCAACAGCCGATCCTGTCATTGTCAGGTACAAAGAAGATTATTACCTCTTCTCCACCAACCAGTGGGGATATTGGTGGAGCAGCGACCTGCTGAACTGGAATTTCATCTCAAAAAAATTCCTGCGTCCTTGGAATGCAGGATATGATGAGCTCTGCGCCCCCGCAGTAGGAATCGTCGGAGATACCATGCTGGTTTTCGGCTCGACATACAGCAAGAATTTCACCTTGTGGATGAGCACAAATCCCAAAGCCAACAGTTGGAAACCCCTCCTCGACTCTCTCGAAATAGGAGGCTGGGACCCTGCATTCTTCACCGATGAGGATGGAAAGTTTTACATGTACAACGGCAGCAGCAACCGCTATCCCCTTTATGGAATCGAGCTCAACCGGAAAACCATGAAGCCCGTCGGAACGCGCAAAGAGATGTATCTCCTCGAGCCTTGGAGGTATGGATGGCAGCGATTCGGCGAACACATGGACGATACTTTCCTTGATCCGTTTATTGAGGGGGCCTGGATGACCAAACACGCCGGCAAATATTACCTGCAATACGGCGCTCCCGGAACGGAATTTAGCGGTTATGCCGACGGCGTAGTGGTGGGCGATTCACCGCTGGGACCATTTACTCCGCAATCGATGCCCTTCAGTTACAAACCGGGAGGATTCGCCAATGGGGCAGGACATGGATCTACGTTTCAGGACCGGTGGGGCAACTACTGGCATGTCTCCACCATCGCTATCTCGGTAAAAAACAATTTCGAGCGCCGCATAGGTATATGGCCTGCAGGGTTCGACAAAGATGGGGTCATCTATTGCAACCAGGCTTTTGGCGACTATCCCACCCTGCTTCCCGACAAAACTGAAGACCATTTGCAAGGTCGTTTTACAGGCTGGATGCTTTTGAATTATAAAAAACCGGTAACTGTTTCCTCTACATTAGGTGCCTACAGCGCCAACAATGCGGTTGATGAAAACATCAAAACCTATTGGAGCGCCTCATCCGGCAACAAAGATGAATGGATCCAGACCGATCTGGGAGCCGTTTCAACTGTCCGGGCCATTCAGATCAACTATGCCGATCAGGATGCCGATATTTTGGGGAAAGTACCCGGATTGTACCACCAGTACAAGATCGTGGGCTCCACGGATGGTAAAAAATGGGATATTCTTGTCGACAAAAGCGAAAACTCCAAAGATGTTCCCCACGATTACATTGAATTAAGCAGCCCCGTCGAAGTCCGCTTTTTGAAATTAATCAACATCCATGTTCCTACCGGGAAATTTGCCATCAGCGGATTTCGGGTATTTGGCAACGGACACGGGGAGAAACCGGGCCAAGTCAGAAGTTTTATGGTTTTGAGAACCCAAAAAGACAAGCGTAGCGCCTGGTTAAAGTGGTACGCCAACGACAATGCCTATGCTTACAATATTTACATGGGAACCACTTCTGATAAGCTATACAACAGCATTATGGTGTATGGTGCCAACGAATATTGGCTCAAAACTATGGACAACGAAAAACCCTACTATTTTACCATTGAGGCAATCAATGAAAACGGGATTGGTGTGCGGACCGAAATCATCAAATCCGAGTAGTCCATTCCGGCAGGTTTACATCTCAGAGCAAACATTACAGACCCTGTTAAAAACGGTGTAATCAATCAATTCCACATCTGTTGAAAGAAAGCCCTCCTTCACCGGTTCAGTGCGCAACAGATCCGTACTGAGATATTTCTTGTTGCTGTCTGAAAAAACAGTGGCCACAACGGCATCTTTCCCCATTTTGTTCTGAAGCTGCAAAGCCCCGAGGAAGTTGGCGCCGGATGAAATCCCGACTGCCAGTCCAATTTCCGATGCCAGCTTTTGGGCCATGATTATTGAGTCACCATCATCAACGGCAACAACTTCATCCAACTGACCCAAATCCAAAAGAGCCGGAATAAACTCGTCGGAAATACCCTGTATCCTGTGCTGGCTCACCTTGTAACCAGTTGATAATGTTGGAGAATTAGAGGGTTCGAGCGGATGGATTTTTATCACCGGATTTTGTGCCTTTAAATATTTGCCCACACCCATCACCGTGCCACCGGTGCCGACACCGGCAACAAATGCGTCAGGCGTCAAGCCATTGGTTTGAAATTGACACCACAGTTCGGTACCCGTAGATTTTTCGTGCGCCTCAGCATTGAATGGGTTCGCAAACTGCCTGGGCAGGAAGATGTTTGGCTGTGAAGCCGCAATCTCTTCCGAGATGCGGATACTACCCAAAAATCCGCCCTGTGCATGGGAAACGGGTATGATCTCCGCCCCGAGACTATGAATGATATCAACCCGCTCTTTGCTTAACCAGTCGGGCATAACGATTTTCACTTTGTGACCGAAGGTCCTGCCAATGGCGGCAAAGGAGATCCCGGTGTTGCCGCTGGTTGCCTCCACAATGGTATCTCCCGGCTCGATCAATCCCGTTTCGTATGATTTTTGCAAGGTATAAAGCGCCATCCTGTCCTTGATACTGCCGGTGATGTTGTATTGCTCCACTTTGGCGTAGATAACCCGCTGCTCACCCCTGTATTTCAAGCGGATAACCAACAAGGGTGAGTTCCCGATCAACCGCCACAAGGCCTTGAAACGGGAAGAAAGCTCAGGGTTTTTGATTTGGTTGTTCATTCAGATTTGTGATTCGATGTTTGATTTTGGAATATGGCAACTGATGATCAATAAACAGGATTTCCTTCAGAATGTTAAAGTTTAGTGCGTCAAAATTGCACAATATTTTTCGTGAAATAGATGAGATTACTCATCAAATTGCCAAAAGCCAGCAACCTATTGACAATAGCAGTTAGCCAACGGTGATTAGCTTTGCGTTGAGGGAAGACTATTCCGTAACAACATTTTTGCCTTATCTTTAGCCGTTAATTTAGTCTGGTTTGGAAAAGATTATCCCTGATATCAAAGAGTTCCTGGATGAGAAGGTTGCCCAGTACAACCATCCCGGGTTTATCGAATCCGATCCCATCGCCATCCCTCACCGTTTTGACAGGAAAGAGGAGATCGAGATTTCGGGTTTTCTCGCCGCTACAATCGCCTGGGGAAATAGAAAGATGATCGTTCAGAACGGTCACAGGCTGATGGATTTGTTGGGAAACTCGCCCTATGATTTTGTGATGAACCATGGTACCGAAGACCTGGAGCGACTCGACGGCTTCGTTCACCGTACTTTCAACCACATTGATTTGGTCTATTTCATCAAAGCGCTGAAAAACATCTACCAATTCCATGGTGGTTTGGAGAAGGTGTTTGCCGGATCTGCCTCTGAAACCTCAACCCAACCGGCAATTCATCAGTTAAAAGAGCTGTTTTTCTCCCTTGCGTACCCGGAAAGGAGCACCAAGCATCTGTCTGATCCGGCCAATGGTTCAGCAGCAAAAAGAATCAACATGTTCCTCCGGTGGATGGTCCGGAACGATGGGTGCGGTGTCGATTTTGGCCTGTGGAAATCCATCTCCCCCAGCCAGCTATCCTGTCCGCTCGACCTTCATTCGGGAAATGTCGCCCGCAAACTTGGGTTGTTGACCAGAACGCAAAATGACGCGAAAGCCCTGGCAGAGCTGGATCTCAATCTACGGAAGATGGACAGGACAGATCCTGTTAAGTATGATTTTGCGCTATTTGGTTTGGGGATTTTTGAGAAGTTCTGATTATCAATAAGGAAATTGATCAATATAATTCCCTGCCGGATAGTAGTTGGCCACCACAATGATCCCTCCATCCTTGCACACAGAAACACCAACCCCAACCTCTCGGGTAGTTTTCCAGATCATTTGGGTATAATGCCCTATTTCGTGCCAGTTCCCTTTTCCAAATTTTCCATATCTGTAAATCTTCTTCTCGCTATACCATGAAATTGAAGCGTCAATCGGATGGTAAAAGGCAGATGAACTTCCCCAAAACAGGTTCTCCCCAACGGGTTCCCCCCTGAGGCTGGGTTTTTGATGATGTTCCATCCTGCACCCATTTTGGGCCAGATGGTCGGCCCACTCCTGGGAATATGCCGATAGCTCTTTACTCCAGACCAAACCCGGCGTGCCAACTTCTGCCCTTACCTGGTTGTGATGCGCGAGAAATTCCTGCGCATCCTTCACACTAATTTTGCTTCCTGTTCCATTCCCGGATTGTCCAAAGGCGAGTTGAACGATCAACATGCCAAGGATTAGAAATATTATTCTCATCTCTATACAATTATATCCTATGCCCATCAAATGTAATCTATTTATGGACCCATTGTGATGAACCTCGTTGGTGTGGATTACTTTCCCAAGAGATTGATTTGCTGAAAACCAGCTCAAACCTTGTTATTCCTGACAAAAGGACATTTCTGGTTCTTTAGCTGGCACGCTCCATAATAACAAAAAAAGAAGATGCCGGTCAAAGCATCTTCCATTTTGATCTCTCATCCAGATCCCTGTTTGTTTGAACGCTATTTCTTTTGATCGTCAGTAACTTCGACCTTCATCTCAACTTTCTTTTCATCGGCTGCCGGGGTATGTTTCTTGCGGACAATGGTGATCTTTTCCAATCCTTTGCCAATATCCTTCTTGTCGTAGGAGACAATATCCTTGTTGTCAGGATCCATGGCGAAAGGATCACCTCCGGCAATTTTAAAGCCTCGTACGTGAAAAGGGGGCATCGGTGGAGGTGGCGGTGGAGGCACCATCATGTCGCCATCGGAGTCAAAGGTTGTGATGCCACCCCCTTTGCCAATCATGACAATCTTCTTCTCGCACTTGACCCCGTTGGAATCGGAATTGTTGTACATAACGCGGAATTCCCGATTGCCGCTACCCGGTTTCATGCCGCGTATAATGACTATATTGGGATCACCGTCTTTCCCATTTACGACTTCCAGTTTCTTGAGGAGGGAATCCACTTTCAACTGGATCATTTTTTCATCGGCAAATTTAAAGGTGGTATCGATTTTTGTCACCTTGCCATTTTTATTTACCAATACCTTGACATGTTGCTCTTTCTTTTGGTCTTCATTAGTGGCCGTTGCGCTCTTGGTGGCTGTGGCGCTTTTGGTAGTCTGCCCCAAAGAAAGGAGTGTTGCTGCCAGGAATAATCCTAAAAAAAATACGACTTTCATGTTAGCTTTTTTAAGTAAAAAATTAAATTTTTGACGATTCAATGTTAGTAGTTTTTATGCCTGCAAAGGGTTAAGGTCGATTTAAAAAGTGTTAAGGTGAAGTTAAAGTTGAAAATGAGGTTAATTTAATATCTAATTTTGGATGATCGGTTGTTACACGCCTCTCAATATGGGCATTGTGATAAGCGTATATAGAATGTAAAAAGTGAACAGACGCATCATCATCGGATTGGCTATCCTTATGGGAATCTCACTGCTCGGAATCGTAGCGGTGCAGTTCTATTGGTTCAACAATTCGGTGGCAATCCGGAACGAACTCTTCGACCGTTCGGTCAATGAAGCCATGAACAAAGCCGTGAGGAGACTCGAAACAGGGCACGACCTCAAGGTCATCCGCGGTTTCGCCAAGGGTGATACGATTAACTGGAACAAACAAATTCCAATTCCACCGCCACCACCACCTCCTCCGCCACAAGAGTTTGAAAACCTTGATGTAGTCGTTAAAAGGGATAGCCTGAACCGTATGATCAGCGTGATGACAAGGAAGTCGAAACATGCGAATCAGATGAGTTACGTTGTGGTTGCTGGAAGTCAAAACGGAAAGTCTTCGAGAAGGGAAAGGATAATTGCAGAAAATAAATTTGGTGTACTTGGAGATTCTGCCTTTAAAGTTGAGATCCCGTCTATTGATCCGGACATCGGACGTAAAATCAAACAGCTCAAACAACTAACCAACCAAATCAGAATAGAGTACAGTGGCTGGGAGACAGGCCGTCATATCGACGAGGTCCAGTTGAAAAAATTGCTTCGGGAGGAGCTTAATGACCGGGCCATTCCCATTGATTTCGAAATATCCGTGGTAGGAGGTGACTCCATTCCGGAACAAACTTCAGCTGCAAATGCCAGGAAGCGATGGTATTTGGTTAATCTCTTCCCGGACGATATTTTTAGAAAGAAGCTTGATTTTGCCGTCCATTTCCCCGGTAGGGATCTCTTCATCGGACAAAAAACTACCTTTCTTTTGGGACTCTCTGTCTCCTTTACCCTTATTATTTTCCTCACCTTCCTACTCAGCATCTATCTGATTCTCAAACAAAAAAGAATCTCGGAGATGAAATCAGATTTCATCAACAACATGACCCATGAGTTCAAGACCCCCATCGCAACCATCTCGATAGCGGCCGATTCGATTGCGAACCAGAAGGTGATCAGTGAGGAGGAGAAGGTCCGCTTCTTTGCAGGGATGATCAAGAAGGAGAACCAACGCATGAATGAGCAGGTAGAACGCATCCTGCAGATTGCCCGGCTCGACCGGAAAGAGTTTGAGTTCAACTTCCAGGCTACGAACATCCATCCTTTGATCGAAGCCGCCATCGATGGTATTATTTTGCAGGTTGAGCAACGCGGAGGAAGGATTGAGACACGGCTGGAGGCAGTTAATCCGGTTGTAACCACTGACCCTGTCCATTTCACCAACCTGGTATGCAATTTGCTCGACAATGCCAACAAATATTCGCCAGAGGCGCCGCTGATCACCGTATCTACCACCAACTCATCCGACGGCATACTGCTCTCTGTCGAAGACAAGGGAATGGGGATGACCAAGGCAGTGCAGACCAGGATATTTGATAAATTTTACCGTCTTACTTCCGGCAACATTCATACAATCAAAGGATTCGGACTGGGACTTAGCTACATTAAAGCCATTCTGGATGCCAACAATGGGACCATAAAGGTTCATAGTGAGCCCGGTAAAGGGAGTCGTTTTGTGGTGTTTATTCCATTTCTAAACAACCGCCGATGAGCCATCCCAAATCTATATTTTTTGTAGAGGATGACCTGAGTTTTGGGGCTGTTCTAAAATCTTATCTCGAGATTTGTAACTTCACCATCACCTGGCTTTCGGATGGAAAACATGCGGTAAATTCCTTCCGCGAAGGCAGTTATGATCTTTGTTTGCTCGATGTGATGCTTCCCAATGTCGACGGGTTCACCATCGGCAGGGAGATCCGCTCGATGGATGCGCGAATCCCAATTATCTACTTGACAGCCAAATCTTTAAAGGAGGATGTTTTGGAGGGATATAAACTTGGGGCTGATGATTACATTGTCAAACCTTTCGATGCGGATGTGCTGATATACAAGATTGCAGTGTTGCTAAAACGGGCTGAGGGCGAACAGGGAAACAGCAACCATCTCTACACCATCGGCAAATATCTTTTTGATTCGAAGCTGCGCGAAATCAAACTGGGCGAAAACAAACAACTGCTCAGTCCGAAGGAGGCGGCGCTGCTGCTGTTACTCTGTGAACACCGCGACGAGCTACTGCCACGCGAAGTGGCCCTCAAGAGAATCTGGGGCGACGATGGCTATTTCACCACCCGCAGCATGGATGTCTTTATCACCAAATTGAGGAAGTTTTTCAAGGATGATCCATCCGTCGAGATCCGCAACATCCACGGTAGCGGGTTTATCATGACCTACAATAATTGATTTTGCGATAATGCGCATATTGACGATATTTATCTCCTATTATCCTTATTATTAACAAATTGCATACATTGTAAATATGTTTTTTTAATAAACTGACGGGGTGACTCAGAGTCACCCCGTCAGTTTATTAAAAAAATCCCCTTTTTAAAGTAATTTCCACCTTCATTCGTCTACCTCAATATGGACGAATTAATTGCTTTACCGATGGCGCAGCGACAGCAGAGTATTCAAAATGCAGTGCAGGAATATGGGAAGCGTTTGCTCCGTTTTATACGCAGCCGCGTTAAAAACGACCAGGACGCCGAAGATATCCTGCAGGATGTCTGGTACCAGCTTAGCTCCATCATCGAAACAGAACCCATTGTTCAGCTCAGTTCGTGGCTTTATCGCGTCAGCAAAAACCGGATTGTGGACAAAAACCGCAAAAGAACGCCGCAAGCACTGGCAGATTTTGCGTACGAAGATGAAGAGGGCGAAATGGTCTATCCTGAAGCCCTGCTTCTGGACTACACAGATCCTGTATCTGAGCTCGAAAAGGAGTTTGTAAGGGATGCCCTCTTCGCCGCATTGAGCGAACTGCCTGAAAAACAACGGAATGTATTTGTGTGGAACGAGTTGGAAGATCAGACACTTCAGGAGATCGCCGACAAAACCGGGGAAAGCATTAAAACGATCATCTCACGAAAACGTTACGCAGTCGTGCACCTGCGCCAACGGCTTCAAAGTATTTACAACGAGTATTAACCTTTAAAAAATATAAGTTATGAGATTTTACGGACATGAAAGAAGAAGAGGCTCCTGGATAAAATGGGCCTTTATCATCCCTATCGCCATTGTGGCCGGAGTGTTTGTTTTCGGTAGTGTTGTGATGCTGCTTTGGAACAATATCCTACCGGCAGTATTTGGAATAAGCGCCATTACCTTCTGGCAGGCCCTGGGAATCCTGGTCCTCGCGAAGATCCTGTTTGGAGGGTTCAGGGGCGGTCACAGGTGCCATTGTCATGGCCGCAACCACGACCTGGCCGGCACGGAAGTCGT
>JBBIUJ010000160.1:0-9184 GCA_037440345.1 Prolixibacter sp. | reverse complement strand
CACTCAGGAATTAAAGAAAGAGGAAATTTTGGATAACTATGTAGCGAATTTTTCTTTTTCTGTATCTGAATTCAATGAAAATGAAGATATTACTAAATATCTCAAGAACTTATTTCACAAAGCTATTCAAACACTTCCCGAACGCCAACGGGAACTAATCTTTTTGCGATTTTATTATGATCTTCGTTATGCAGAGATAGCAATCATCATGGAAGTCAATGAGCAGTCAATTAAAAACCTTATGCAAAGGGCTTTATCTAAAATGAGGGAAACGATTGACAGCCAGGTGTGGAAAGAAATCAATGGCTTGGATGAGTTGCTGGTAGTTCTCTTTACCTTATATCACCATCGTCCGGTAGAATATATTAAATCACTTTAGAAACGGCTTAAATTTATATTGAACCCACTTTGGGTTTCTCAAATTTGTTTACTCATTTGCCTCCGGTTTCGCCAGAGGTTATTGGCTCCTCCGATCTTCGATTCATAGCTTCCCTGCATTTAGTGATGCAAGCTATTATTATTCAGGGTGAAATAAAGAATATTCTGATTATAGGCGAACACGAGTGAATTTATTTTATAAAAAATCAAATTTTACATAGTACCAAATGCATAACTTCCTCTCTATGCATATAAACACATAAGTAGCCGGAAAATGGAGTTACGGGAGAGGATTGGAAATTTGCTTTCAGATGAAAAATTTCAGGATGAATTTTTTAGTTTAAATAAACTGTCTGGGGACGAGTCAGAGTTGTTTAAATCAAGATATTCACTTTCGGAAGAAGAGTTTGCATATATCTTGAAATTCTATTCCGGTTTGTCATTCCAAAAACCTATCGGCATTGAATCTGATGCCAATTATGCTGTATCAAGATTTAGGGTGGCAATTAACTCATTAGAATCGGATTCCGGCGAAACTTCACGCCTAACGATTTTGGACTGGCTCTTCCGGGTAGCTGCAATTCTGGCTGTTCCATTGCTATTTTCAACTCTCTATTTCTATCAAAAATCGAATTCACAAAATGAACAGTATAGTTATGTTGGGAAATCGGATGTAATAAATACATTTTCGGCCCCGCTTGGCGCTAAGACTCAGCTTGTATTGCCCGACGGAACTTTGGTTTGGCTAAACTCGGGTAGTAAACTTTGGTGCCCGCCCAAGTTTGGAGCTAAAAGTCGTGAAGTTAAACTGGAAGGAGAAGCCTACTTCGAAGTTGTAACGAATAAGGAAGTTCCGATGGTCATTTCCGCAGGAAACATAAAAGTTAATGTTTATGGAACCAAATTTAACCTATCGGCATATGAAGATGACAATCGGATTGTAACAACCCTTTTGGAAGGTAAAGTTACAATTTCGAACCTGAAAGATGGGAAAGTATTTAATCTGGCTCCGGGACATTCAGCCTCATACTATCAGAAATCTGAGAAAATGTCGGATGAAATAGTTGAGAATTTCGACTATTATATAGGCTGGAAAGACGGAAAGATATTATTTCACGGTCAGGATTTTGGTACAATGATTAGGGTGTTTGAACGTATGTACGGCGTCGACATTCGGTTGCATGACTCTTCCCTTTCAAAATACACTTTTCATGCCACTTTTTATGATGAAAGCATTGAACGTATCTTCGAAATCTTATCACTTTCGATTCCGATCAAAACAGAATTTTCGCAACGGATTAGACAAGCTGATGGAAGCTATTCCAAACGTGAAATAATTGTTGAAAGAGACTTCACTAGAAAATTGAAATATAAATAACAGATATACAGTGCCTATGGAAGATTATTGACCGAAAAAAAAACAGGAAAGAGGTGCCACTCTTCCCTGTCAGATGTTAATTAACGATTTATTTATTTTTAACAAATCAAATCAAAAGTATGAAAAAAAATGGTTCGCAGGCCAGAGGTGATTCTTTTGGCCATCTAAAAAAAATTTTGCTTAAGATGAAACTAACACTCCTACTCATTTTGATCGGTTTTGTGCATGTTTTTGCAGAGAAAACTTATGCACAATCCACAAAACTAAGCATGCAACTCCGTGATGTTTCAATTGTTGAAGTGTTGAAAGCAATTGAAAATCAAAGTGAATTTTATTTTGTTTACAACAACGAATCAGTTAACTTAAGCCGCAAAGTGAGCATTAACGCCAAAGGCAGCTCAATTAACGATATTCTGGATTACCTGTTCAAGGATACCGACATCAGCTATAAGGTAATTGACCGAAATATTATTCTTTCGGCGCTTCAATCGGAACTTAGTCAGCCGACCGGATCGGTAAGAGGTGTCGTTAAGGGGCCGGATGGTGTACCGATACCGGGTGTAACTGTTTTGCTAAAAGGAACAACTACCGGGACAATTACTGATTCTGAAGGTAGCTACACCCTTTCCAATATTTCTGCCAATTCTGTATTGATCTTTTCGTTTGTAGGGATGAAACCTACTGAAGTAAAAGTCGGAAATCAGACAAAAATTGATATAAAATTACAGGAAGAAACCGTAAGTATTGACGAAGTGGTGGCAGTAGGTTATACTACACAAAAGAGAGAAATGGTTACCGGTTCTGCTGTTAAAGTAAAGATGAAATTAGCAGACATGGAAGTACCAACAACAAACTCAGGTAACTTATTAGTAGGTAAAGTATCGGGTGTAAATGTTAGTACTCCCAACGGATTGCCTGGATCACAACCGAGTATTTCGATCAGAACCGCTTCTTCATTGAATTCAGCCTCTGCTTTGTTTGTTATTGATGGTAAAATTTCAAATCAAACCGACTTTAACAACCTTAGCCCTAATGAAATAGCCGATGTTACCGTGTTAAAAGATGCGGCCACTACAGCTGCTTATGGTTCACGTGGAGCCGGTGGTGTTATCGTGGTAACTACGAAAAAAGGGACAACCGGAAAAGCTACCGTTACCTATTCCTTTAATACAGGGGTTGATACCCGAGCAAAGAATATGGATTTAACAGACTGTTTGCAATGGGGTACAATTTATAACCGGATAAATGGTAAAAATGGCACTTGGAACCCTGCGGACTCTACTTATTATGCTGATACTGACCTTGGAGGCGGTAAAGGGTATGGTTTTAACCTGTTAAAAGACGTTTATCGCAACCCGTTTATGACTACCCACAACCTGAGTGTCCAGGGAGGTAGCGAAAAAATCAAATATTTTGTGGGAGGATCGTATGTAAAACAACAATCTTTTATCCAAAATACTGATTACAAAAAGTATAACATAAGGGTCAATGTCAATGCAGAGGTAACCAAAGACATTTCTATTTTTGGAAGTTTCGCGTTGAATGACGGACTCCAATTGGGTCCTAACGGGGCATTGGATGGCGATTGGTACACGAAATCATTGGTATGGCAACCCTATCTTCCCTCATTTGCCGCAAACGGCGAACCTTTCGATTTTGGATGGATTACCAATATTGCAGGCGAGCTTAAAGGATTATCTGGGTATAAAAATAACGAAACTATAAAGCCCACAATTAATTTGAGCGGCACGTATAAGTTTCCTTTTGTCAAAGGATTAAGCGCTACAGCGGGCTTTATTAAATCATACACCAGTTTTGAACAGAAATTGTTCAGTCATCCGTTTCAGCGTTATCAATGCAAAAATATAAGCCCTGTACGTTGGGATTTGAACAATATCACGGGTTGGTCCTGGACCGAAGATGCAAAAAGACTGGAAAGATGGTATTCCCTAGCGCAGGATAAACAATTAAACCTGCAATTGAGTTATGACCGAACTTTTGCGCGGCACCACGTTAGCGGTACATTGGTTTATGAAAGTTGGGAATCAAAATCAAGTGGCATGCATGGTTACATTAATGGATTTCCTCTTTATATTACCGACCAATGGTGGGCTACTACTTCTGCCGGAGTTACCAACAACACTGCCAATAAGTATGTGGATAATGGCTATGGCATCGACAATATTACCGGTCGTAGATCTTGGATTGGCCAGTTCTTTTATGACTTTTCAGGCAAATACATGGTTAACTTCACTTACCGGTACGATGGATCAATGAATTTTGCACCCGATAAACGTTGGGGTTTCTTTCCGGCAACTTCTGTTGGTTGGATAGTCTCTAAGGAAAACTTTATGAAAAATATTAGTTGGATTGACTATTTGAAGTTTAGAGCTACCCTGGGTATTATAGGTAATGATGCACTGGCAGGCGGGTCATGGCAATGGACAAACTACTATGGTGCTGCCAACAGTGCATTCTTTGGTACTACCCCTACGGTTTCAAATGGTATCCAATATTCAGGTTTGTCGAATCCCGAAGTTACTTGGGAAAAATATAGAAACAGCAATATTGGTATTGATCTCAACTTTTTGAAACATTTCAACAGTTCCTTGGAATATTGGCGCAACTATACTTTCGACATTTTAGGAAGAAGGATCGGGACGACACCTCCTACATTCAGCCCAACCTTGCCCAATGTAAACTATGGTACGATGACTGCACATGGCGTTGACTTAAGTATTAGCTATAGCAATTCGCACGGTAATCTAAATTACAATATCGGCCTTGTTGCATCTTATGGTACCGCATGGAGAAATCAAATAGACCAAAATGTGACATACGACTACCAGGATATGTTAAAAGGAGGACGTAAAACATCATACGTTGCAGGATATTCGGTTGACCACATGCTTCGGACACAAAAAGATGTGGATGACTGGAAGGCTGCTAACCCGAATTATAAATTCAGAGGATCAATACCCGAGGTTGGACAATTTGTTTACAAAGACTTGGCAAGTAAAGATGGTGTTGGGAAACTAGATGGCGTAGTAGATGAGTATGATATCACCGTATTGAAAAAGCAAAATGACCCAATAGTTTTCGGGCTTAACCTGGGAGCAGAATGGAAAGGACTTAGTATTAACGCAGTTTTAAATGGACGAATCGGACAATCAAAATGGTTTAATGATTTAGCTGGTGGAGTAGAATGGAACAGAATGTGGGAACGTTGGTATGATTCGGGTTGGACCGATCAAAATACTAATGCTTGGTTACCAAGACGTTATAGTGCCAATGATGGTGCTCACAACTGGATTAATACACAAGGTAGTAACTTCTGGTTAGCTGACGCAAGTTTCATTCGTTTAAAATCGCTGGAAGTTGCCTATGTAATTCCACCACGTTTTTATAACAAATACATTAGCAATATCAGATTGTTCGTTTCAGGAAGTAACTTGTTTATCATCAGTAAGTTTAATAAAAAATATTACGATCCTGAAATGAGTAGCGGTACCGCATTCCCAATTGTGAAATCATCAAATGTGGGATGTACATTTACATTTTAACCATTTAAAGCTAAAGAAATGAAAATCATAAATAAAAATTATGTAATACTAATGGCAGTCGTCTTGCTGCTATTGGGTGCCTGTAAAGACGGGTTAGATTACAAAAACGTGTCTTCGATAAGTCCTGATAATGTTTGGTCTGATCCCAAAATGATTAACGCATACCTGAATGATGTGTATGGCGGATGTATGCCTGGTTGGCCTTTGGGTAGTGGACAAAACTCAGACGAAGGTATTGGCGGAGATGGAACCAATTTGGGTAATTTTCAACAAGGTGTTATTACTGTTGCATCGCAAAGTGTTAATTTGAATTATACATGGATTGATAAGACGAACTTCTTTATGGATCAGATGGCAAAGGTGCCTTCGACTGTAATGGATGATAATCTTAAAGCACGTTTGGTTGCCGAGGCTAAATTCTGGCGGGCATGGGCATATTGGGGTTATGTTAGCTCTATTGGTGGTGTACCCCTGATTTTGAAAACACAAGACGCTACTAATTTCGAGTCTTTGAAAGTGCCACGAGCTAAAACTTCAGAATGCATTGCGCAAATTGTAAAGGATTTGGATGAAGCAACGCAGGTACTGCCCAGTTCTTACACTGGAGCAGATTATGGTAGGATTAATAAAGCTGCCGCATTAGGCTTAAAAGGAAGGGTTTTAATGTGGTGGGCAAGTCCTTTGTTTAACCCGAGCAACGATCAAACACGATGGACTAATGCTTATAATGCTACCAAAGCTGCAGTTGACGAAGCAAATGCAGCAGGATTCGGCTTGCTGGATAAGTATAGGTCTATTTGGTATTCTGGGAACAAAGAAATGATCATGGTAAATCAATATTGGTATCCTGACCATTATGCAAACTTTGCTCCGATACGGGCAGAACCTTTTTCAAATGGAGCAGCCAACTCAGACCAGCCTACATTGAACATGTTGCTTGCTTTTCCTAAAAAAGATGGCAGCCCTATGCAGTTTGATCAGAATCAGTTGGGTAATCCTGTATATAACGCACAATTCTTGAAAGATTTTTATACCAACCGCGATGCCCGTTTCTATGCCACCATTTTCTTTTCTGGTATCCCTTATCCAACCCCCGACTTACAGTCGGGTCAATCTGTACCAAGAAGCTGGTCTTTCTGGAATGTAAAATACTGGAATTCAGCAGTAACCCCTTCCTTTATTTTACCAATGCAGGATAAATCAAAGTACAGTGTTATTTCAGAGAAGATTTATAATTACGGAGGAAATCATTGTATTGCTGGGTTTTATGATAGAAAAGGATTGGATACAACAATTACTAAAGACGTTGTATATAATGGGGTAGCTGCCGGTGCAAAGAGCTGGTGGTCACCAATGCGCTATGCAGAATTGCTTATGAACTATGGCGAATGTGCTAACGAAGTAGGTAAGTCAACCGAAGCATTGCAGGTATTGTACAATATTCGAAAAAGAGCAGAAATCAACCAGGGATTGGGAAACTACGGTGTAACAGCTAGTTCACAGACAGGAATCCGTGATGCTTATATAGCTGAACGCCGCGTTGAATTTGCTTTTGAAAATTTCAGGCTCAATGATTTAAGGAGATGGAAACGCTACGACATATTGAATGATCAGGTTGCAAGGCACGGTTTGTTGATTATTTTGAAACCCGGAGAAACTTATCCATTGCTGACCGATAATATATTGACTCCAGCTATACGCGCCAAATTTGATGCAGTATATGTTGATAATTTGGATGCTAAGAGTGGACAAACACCAACGTTTAAACTTGATTTGAATCACTGGTTTAACGCATTGGCTCCAGCTCAAATATCTATTGAACCAGACCAATTACCTCAAAACAAAGAGTGGGGTGGAACATTTGATCCATTACAATAACTTGATTTTTATGTAAATATAACGGGAGTGGGAAACCATTCCCGTTATTTTTACAATAATTCGCATCACCTAATTATTCAGTGTCTTAATTGGTACTCCTTTGAGCAAAACATACAACCTGTCTCCATACTGCCGCTTTACCATATCATCAGAAATTGAATGTCTATAAAATTGATTAGACTTTCAGATTAAAACTGCCCAATGTATAAACCACTAACTGTCAAACGAAAATTTTTTACATTACTGGTATTCCTGCTTTTTAGTTCAGCTTTATTCGCTCAATGGGATTTCAGTAGCACTTATCTTAAAATTCACATCGACACCAAAGGCTATATTACGAGTATGAAGAACATTGGTATGAAACCAGCCCGGGAGTTTAGCCCGGCAGATAAGCCTTCGCCGATTATGTGTCTTTATAACTATAAAACCGGAAAATATCTTTATCCGGGAAGAGGCGTTTATTCTTCATCAGGAAAGACTTTGACTTTAAATTATCGCAATGGTTCTGTGGCTAAAATCAAAATTGAGCCCAATCCGATGTATCTCAGGTTGACCTTGCTTTCGCTTACTAAGCGCGACGAAATAACAGATATTCAGTGGGGTCCGGTAAATACGACTATTACCAATCTTTTCGGTGAAATTATTGGCGTGGCACGAGACACCAGCAAACTCGTGAATTATGCCATCGGAATGTTGGCACTGAACGATATTACAACCGGCGGGCTGGCCAGTAACCAGGCCGATGCGGCACCATCCGGATATATGATTCATTCGCCCGATAAAAAACGTTTCGCCTTACCCGATTCACTTCACGAAGGCGATGTATTTACCCTGGGTGGCGATGGAAAAAATGATGTTGCATTCTATTCACGTCCGGAAGAATACTTCAGGATTGTTGGTGGCAACACGGCTACAATTGATACTCAGGGGCGGATTTCTGTCGTTTATCATTCACAAGACCGCACCAAAGAACGGATGATTTTTTTTCCCGAACTGATTACAAAAAATCAGGATGCCCAGGCCCGGCAATTTTTAAAAACTAATGCGCCTACTCATCAGAAAACTCAGGCATTGCCCGGAGTCGATTACATGGGGTCGTCAATCGCTCTTTGGGGAGCACCCGACGATATGGGATTGAATGTTATTGAGAATACCGTGTTAAAAGAAGGTCTGCCACATCCAACAGTGAATGGGAAATGGATAAAAGATCCGGCAGCATACATTCCTGATGTTGCATGGTACGGCGTTTACGACAGTTGTGTGAGTTACGTTCGACAATTGGGATTTAAAGGCATACAGGCCGAAGGCTTGGGTGAATTCTATGCCAACAGGGCAAACAAAGGGCATATTGATTGGAAAATTCCTTATTCCGGCAAAAAAACAAGTATAAAAGAATTTACAGATCAGTGCAATAAAGAAGGTATTTTGTTTGGACTTCATACCTTGAATAATTTTCTGCAAAGCAAAGTAAGCAGCGATGTCAGTCCGGTTCCGAACGATAGCTTGTGTGTGATGCTCAGGAGGAAACTTGCAGAAAATATTTCGTCCACCGATACGCTCATTTATATTGATAATCCTGCTTATTTGAATGAATTCGGCGCTTGGGAAGGGCATGTTACCAATATCATGAAAATTGAAAAAGAGTTGATCTTTTACAAAGGGGTTACAGCCTCAGCGCCTTACCGCCTAACTGGTGTGAAGCGCGGCTATTGGAAAACTACAGCATCAGCACATGAAAAAGGGACATCGGCCGATAAGCTCTTTACGAATTGTTACGGCGGCCTTGCTCCTGATATGTATTTGCAGGATAAATTAGCCGATTACTATGCACAGCTTGCCGAAGTTAATGGCATGTATTACATTGACCTGGATGGTGAAGAAGGCTTTTTGTACCAGGGACATGGTAATTATGCCTACAAACGTTTTTTCAAACGCTACTTCGAACAAAGCAATTCCAGGGGTATCCCGTATATCAGGGTGATGGGTG
>JBBIUJ010000159.1:0-9196 GCA_037440345.1 Prolixibacter sp. | reverse complement strand
GAAATCCAGAATAACAAAAATTAGCCCAACATTCATTCCTGAAACTGCAAGAACATGGATAACACCGGTGTTGGTAAAGCTTTGCACCGTCTCCTTGTCTACATCATCCCTTGCTCCAAATGAGATAGATGAAATCAATGGGACACGCCCTTCCTGTATACCTGAATTGTAAAGAATTTCAATCAGTTTTTGCCTAAAAACCAGTGCATAACGGGAGATATTCATCAGGCTGCAACCTTTTAAAAGATTGTACTGCCCCTCCCGGAGGAATATTCTATAACCAATTCCCCTGTCATTCAAATAGCTCCGATAATTAAATTCATATGGATTTCCATCGTTTTCGATTAACTCGGGCAACCCGTTCAGGCTGAGAATATCACCGGGTTTTGCGCTTTTAACTACCGGGGATTTTGGAAGGTAAGTGAGGATCTTTAGCTGCGAATTGACCATTTGACAAACAACCTGATATGTTTTTGCCTTTTCAATGGGATAGGCATCAAGAACCACAAAATAGCGCTGATTATCGAGCTTTGGGAAGAGAATTTCTTTCTCTTGCGCGCGGACCATTGCGATCAAAAGGATGGCAAGAAATAAGATGACCGCCCAAATGGGTTGAGAAACAAAATCTATATCTTTTATTATCAGCATGATAATTGCTGCAATGGAAAGGAGTACAACAAAAAAAATCACAGGGAAATGCAGTCCACTTTTTTCAAGGCAAACTCCAAGGCAGAGCGGAAGAAGCAATCGAACAAAGGGAGCGGAGGTAAATTGAAACCCTGACTTTATCATGTGAATCGGGAATTCACATCAAGTTACAGTATTCTGAGGAGAAACAGAAAAAAACGGACAAAAAGTTAAGCCAAATTCCTGTAAAAGAACAAAAAATATTGAAAACTAGATTTTAGGTACTTTAACCCGGTAGGAGGCGCTGGTTATTCCCTTGGAAATTTCAGTCAAACGGCGTTTTAGCAGCCTCTTTCTCAAAGGCGAGCAATGATCGGTAAACATTATGCCATCAAGGTGGTCATATTCATGCTGTAAAACCCTTGCCGTGTAACCGGTGTACTCCTCATCGCGCGGATTTCCTTCAGTATCTAGGTATTGAATCCGAATATAATTTTTACGATAAACCTCTTCATGGATTCCGGGAATACTCAAACATCCCTCTTCCATCAGCTCTTCATCACCGCTGCGTTCAACAATTTTTGCATTGATAAAAGCCTTACGGAACCCTGCAAGCGAGGGCTCATCCTTTTCAAGAGGCGATAAATCAACCACAAAAATTCTTATGGATAAACCTACCTGTGGCGCTGCAAGACCAACTCCTTCAGCATTGTACATTGATTGAAACATGTTTTCGATCAAGTCGGACAAGCCTTCGTATTTCATGTCAATATTTTCGGCTACCTTTCTCAGAACAGGATCACCATACAATGTGATTGGCAATATCATGGTCAAATATATTTCTTTTGTTCAAGGTAAGATTGTAGAAGAATGGTTGCACTAACCCCATCAATAGTCCCTTTGTTCTGCCGCTGGTTTTTCCTTAATCCGGCATCAATCATCGATTGAAAGGCAATTTTTGAGCTAAATCTTTCATCAACCAATCTGATCTCTTTCTCATATTTCTGCCTAAATTTCTGCACAAAAGGGTTGATGTACCTCAATGCCTCAGACGGCTGGTTATTCAATTGCACAGGATAACCCACCAAGACCAGATCAACCTCCTCTTTCGAAAAATATTCGTCCAGAAATTTCCAGATAAGATCAGCATCCACTGTATCCAATCGCGTCGCGATCAGCTGCAAAGTATCAGTCACTGCCACTCCTACCCTTTTTTTGCCGTAATCGATGGCCATGATCCGTCCCATACCTTCTATCAATTTCAGGTCAAAGATAATTGTTTCAAAAATCTTATAAAAATGAGAAACGCAATTGTAATGGATGATGAAAAATTAATACATATTAAGAAACATTTAACACACGGAAACGTTTTTAGTGTAAAATGTTTCCTTTATTTGCACTCAAGATTTTAATTGAATTTTGAAGTAATGGATAACGAGGTTATACAAAAAGAGCGATTTCAGGAATGGGTTGAACCGATTAAAAAACTATTCTATGCATATGGATTGAAAAATCTGAGTATGGACGACTTGAGTCGCAGTTTAGGGATATCAAAAAAAACACTCTATACATACGTAAAGAACAAAGAGGACCTGATTGAGAAAATCTTCCTTCACCAGGAGTCAATAGTGTTTAAAATGGGTGAAAAAATTGACGGCACACCCATCAATGCCATAGAAAAACTATTGAGAATAAGCCAGTTGGTGCATGACGAATTGAAACAAATCAACCCTATGATTCAATTCGAAATGAAAAAATATTACCCTGCGCTTTTTGAAACCTACGTCGAGAAAAAGCGGATTCAGGTGTTTGAGGGGATGAAAATCAATATGCAGCAGGGGATCGCAGAAAAACTTTACAGGGATGACATAAACATCGATGTGGTTGCCACAATATATCTTAACAGCTTCATTGAATTACACAATTCGGATATCTGTAAAGTACTGGATGTAAACTTCCTTAAGCTTTTTGAAGTGTTGTTTGAAAACCATATAAGAGGCATTTCTACCGCAGCTGGTATTACATATTTTGAATCAAGAAAAAACGATATTCTGGAATATATTAACACAAATAAAAAATAACAACTATGTCATTTGCTTACCGTTATCTGCTTTTGATAACCTTTATTTCTCTGATCCTTGGTACAGGTAAAGCCGAAGCCCAGGATTCCTTGCGCCTGTCATTACAGGAGGCCAGACGACTGGCATTTGAAAACAACGCCAACATCAGAAATTCAACATTGGATATGGAGATTGCCAGAAAAAAAATCTGGGAAACCACAGCCATAGGATTACCGCACGTCGATTCAAAAGCTGCCTATCAATTTCTTCCCAATGTTCCCACCTTGCCTCCGGGTACCATGGGTCCTGGTACACCGGCGGTCGAACTTGGTGTTAAAAACAATGCAACTTTCGATGTAACTGCCTCTCAGCTTATTTTCAACGGATCCTATCTGGTTGGATTAAAAGCCATGAAGACCCTTTACCAGCAAACGAACGAGAATACAGAAAAAATAGTACAGGATGTCAATGAATCAGTCATTAACACCTACTACATGATTCTTGTAGGTGAGGAGAGCCTCAAAAATCTTCAGAAGAATCTCGACAATGTGAAAAAAACGGCCTATGAAATTTCCGAAATGAACAAACAGGGCTTTGTCGAAAAAACCGATGTTGACCAACTGGATCTTACTGCCAATAACCTGAAGAACGCCATAAACCAGGTACAAAGTAATTTAGATGTTGCAAACAGGCTCCTTAAGATTATCCTTGGACTGGACCTTAACAAAAATGTGGTTTTGACCGAATCGCTAAATGCCGACCAGGCCCTTCCGGTAGTTGTAAACTCACTTGTTAAAGAAACCTTTAACATCGATAAAAATATTGATTACCGGATCATTAAAACGGCTACTGCCCTTTCAAAACTAGAATACCAAAATGCAATAGCTGCCTATATGCCTGTAATCTCAGGATTCTATAACCATACAGAAAAAGTGAACAAACCGGCGTTTGATTTTACTGTGAAAGATGTGTTGGGAATCAATATAAGCCTGCCAATTTTCAGCAGCGGACAAAGAATGGCCGTCGTTTCCCAGAAAAAACTGGCTATCAGCAAAATGGATAATACCAAACAACTTGTGTACAATAATCTTGTGATGCAAGCTGGTCAGTTTCAGACGGATTTAAAGCTTAAATATGAGAAGTTTGAAATACAAGGGAAGAGTCTGGCCCTCGCTGACGAAATATACCAACGTACATTAGAAAAGTACAAAAACGGCGTGTCATCCAGCATGGATCTGACAACCACACAGAATCAATATCTGACAGGGCTTTCAAGTTATTATCAGAGTATTTATGATCTGGTAATCGCAAAAACCAAACTGGAAAAATTGTACAACATCAACCAAGAAATCAATAAAAAACAGTAATATGAAAAACGCATTGTTTACCCTGGCCATCCTTGCCACACTGGTCTCATGCAATCAAAGCAACGACAAAAAAGGAGAATTGGAAAAATTAAAGACTGATCGTGAAATTCTGAATACCAAAATTTCAAAACTCGAAGCTGAAGTCAATCCCAATCAACAAAAGGTTGAAAAGGCAATTCAGGTAAAGGTTTCTAAACTGGAGGCAACGCAATTTAATCACTTTGTTGAAATTCAGGGTGTTGTTGATGGCGATCAAAACGTTTCAGTAAGTCCGCAAATCAGTGGAGTCGTAACCAATGTTTATGTAAAGGAGGGTTCGGTTGTCAAAAAAGGACAGATCCTGGCTACACTTGATACAGAAGTGCTTAAACAGTCGGTCGAGGAGGTTAAAACCCAGCTCGACCTGGCCAATATCATTTATGAGAAACAGAAAAACCTTTGGGACAAGAAAATTGGTAGTGAAGTTCAGTTTCTTCAGGCAAAAACCAGCAAAGAGTCACTCGAAAGAAGGATCAAAACCCTGCAGGAACAAATCTCCATGGCCAATGTCGTCTCTCCTATCAGTGGTTCTGTCGAAAGTGTCCCTTTGAAAGTAGGACAAATGGCATCTCCAGGATTACCAACTTCAGTTATTAGGGTCATCAACATGTCTGCAGCCAAAGTAACGGCTGAAGTGTCCGAAAATTTTGCATCAAGGATCAAAAATGGCAACCAGGCTTTTGTGCGTTTTCCTGATTTTGGGAAAGAGATTGAATCGAAACTGAGCTTTACCAGTCGCTTCATTGATCCTTCCAACCGCACTTTCAAAGTCGAATGCCGGTTTTCAACCAATGAATTTGAATTGAGGGCCAATATGATTGCCTATGTAAAGATCAAAGACTACTCCAGCGAGGCAGCCCTGGTCCTTCCGGTAAACATCGTCCAGAGTAACCAGCAAGGAAAATTTGTGTATGTCGCTGTGAAACAGGGTGATAAATCTTTAGTCGTTCGTAAAACGGTATCAATCGGAATGGATTACAATGGACAAACAGAAATTCTAACTGGTCTAAATGCAGGAGATCAGGTCATTACTACCGGATATCAGAACCTGAAAGAGGGTGAAGCTGTCATTTTCTAATCGACAAATAATTCAAACATGTCAAAAGATAAATCCTTTATCAAAGAATTTTTTGCGACCAGCTGGGCTGTAGATAATAAAACGAGCGTCTATGTGCTGATGACGATTATCTCCATTCTTGGTTTGCTAAATTATTACCAAATCCCGAAAGAACAATTTCCGGAGGTGGTAATTCCATACATCATTGTCAACTCTCCATATCCGGGTACCTCACCTGTAGACATTGAGAACCTGATAACACGTCCGGTAGAAAAACAGCTGAAATCTATTGCAGATGTAAAAAAGATCACCAGTAACTCTGTGCAGGACTTCTCCTCCATCGTGGTTGAATTTGATCCAAGCGTAGCTGTCGAATCAGCCAAACAACGTGTTAGGGATGCCGTCGACAAGGCAAAGAGGGATTTGCCCAGCGATTTGCCAGACCAACCGCAAATCATGGATGTGAACCTGGCAGAATTTCCGGTTATGTATATCAACATTTCGGGCAACTACGACCTTGACAAGCTGAAAAAATACGCCGAAATCATCCAGGATAAGGTTGAAGGAGTAAAAGAGATAACACGTGTCGATATTGTTGGCGCACTGGAACGCGAGATTCAGATCAATTGCGATATTTTCAAAATGCAGGCCGCGCGTGTGACTTTTTCCGACATTGAAGGAGCTGTTGCCCGCGAGAACCTAACCATTTCGGGAGGTACCATTACCATGAACGGTACCAAAAATTCGGTTCGCCTTAAAGGTCAGTTTGAAAATGTCCAGGACGTTCGAAACATTGTCGTGCATGCCTCTGGAGGCGCATACATCAAATTGAGTGATTTAGCCGATGTGAGCGATAGTTTCAAAGATCAGGAGAGTTTTTCGCGACTGGATGGAAAAAACGTCATTACCCTGAATGTGATCAAGAAAAGTGGTACCAACCTGCTTGACGCCTCTGACCAGATCAAGGAAATTGTCACCTCTGTTAAGGGCAAGGAGCTGCCGGATGACCTCACACTGACCATCTCGAGCGATCAAAGCCGGATGACACGCAACACGCTGGAAGAGTTGAACAACACAATCATCATTGGTTTCATCCTGGTTACTATCGTTCTGATGTTTTTCATGGGATTCACCAATGCCTTCTTCGTTGGTCTTTCTGTGCCACTTTCAATGGCAATCGCCTATCTGGTCATTCCCAACATTGGATTTACGATGAACATGATCGTAATGTTCGCCTTCATTTTCGCGCTGGGGATCGTAGTGGATGATGCCATTGTAGTTATCGAAAACACCCACCGGATGCACCGAAGACATGGTGATATACGCGTTGCTGCTAAACTTGCTGCCGGTGAGGTTTTTCTACCCATCCTATCCGGCACGCTAACGACACTGGCGCCATTCTTCCCCCTAGCCTTCTGGCCTGGCATTGTGGGACAATTCATGCATTATCTTCCTGTCACATTGATCATTACACTCTTCGCATCACTCTTTGTCGCCTATATTTTCAATCCCGTATTTGCAGTATCATTTATGGCGCATGAATACGATTCGGACGCAAAAGCTGAGTGGAAACAAACGAAGAAGATTTTACTTGGAATGTTTGCGCTGGCTGTTGTCTTCTATCTCTTCAAATCATTTGGGATAGGCAATTTTATTGTATTTGCGATCCTGATGGTTTTCTTGTACCACTATGTTATCCAATACTGGATCAAGTCCTTTCAGGAGAAATTCTGGCCAAAAATGATGGCTGGCTACGAAAAACAATTACGCTGGGTTTTATATGGTTATCGACCGGTATGGTTACTTGGCTCAATGATCGTTCTTTTCTTCATCACAATTATCCTTACCGGAATTGCCAAGCCCAAAGTACTATTCTTTCCGGACAGTGATCCCAACAGTGTCATGGTATATGTGAAGATGCCCGGAGGAACAGACCAAAATGTCACCGACAGTGTTACGAAAATAGCCGAACATCGCGTATATAATGCCATTGGACAGCACAATCCGGATGTAGAATCCGTCATCTCCAACGTAACAGTGGGAGCAGATGAACAAGGATTTTCATCCGCCGGTAAACCATTCAACAGAGGCAAAATATCCATCAATTTTGTAGAATACAAATACCGCACCACCGGAATATCAACAACCAAATATCTGGATAAAATTCGCGAATCAGTAGCTGATATTGCTGGTGCTGAGGTCACTGTAGGCAAGCAAAAAATGGGACCACCAACGGGACAACCTATCAACATAGAGGTAACCAGCGAGAATATGGAAAATCTGGTAGCAGATGCCTACGCATTCCGCAACTACCTTGATTCACTGAATATCCCCGGAGTGGAAGAGTTGAAAACAGACTTTGAAATCAACTCGCCGGAGGTCATGATCAACATTGACCGCGACCGCGCTCAAAGAGCTGGATTGTCGACCGGTCAGATTGGACTTGAACTAAGAACCGCCCTTTTCGGAAAGGAGATATCAAAATTCAAAAAAGATGAAGATGAATTCCCAATTACGCTGAGATACTCTAAGTTAACCCGCGAGAATATCAATTCATTGATCAATCTGGATATTACCTACCGGGATATGAACTCCGGGCTACTAAGGACTATACCGCTTTCAACAGTGGCCAAAATAGACTATTCAAGTTCCTATGCCGGGATCAAAAGATTGGATCAAAAAAGGATCATTACTATTTATTCCAATGTGATTTCCGGTTATTCTCCCAATGACATTGTACCGAGGATCAAAAAGCTTGCAAATGACTTTAATATGCATCAGGGTACTTCCATAAAGCTCACGGGAGAGCAGGAAGATCAGAATGAAACCTCAGCCTTCCTTTTGAGAGCAATGATTATCGCATTGGGTCTTATCTTCTTTATTCTGATCACCCAATTTGGCTCTGTCAGCAAGTCCATCATCATCTTGAGTGAGGTCATCTTCAGCGTGATAGGCGTATTACTTGGAGTAATCATCTTCCACATGGACCTGGTGATCATGATGACTGGTTTGGGTATTGTTGCCCTTGGCGGTATCGTTGTCCGAAACGGTATATTGATCGTTGAGTTTTGCGATGAAATGAAAAAGAGAGGCATGAAAACGAGAGATGCCATTGTTCAGGCCGGAAAAACAAGGATAACTCCAGTTGTCCTTACCGCTTCTGCCACAATTCTAGGCTTGGTACCTCTTGCAGTGGGTATGAACATCAACTTTCAGACCCTATTCACTTCACTCAATCCGCATCTTTACTTCGGTGGTGATAATGTTGCCTTCTGGGGACCTCTCTCCTGGACCATCATCTTCGGATTAAGCTTTGCGACATTCTTGACGCTGCTATTCGTCCCTGCGCTCTACTATATGGATTATATCATCCGGATCAAGAATCGCAGAAGAAAAAATCTGAAGAAAATTAAAGCCATCAATAGATAATTGATTTTTAATTAGATAGACAAAAACAAAAGGGTTTCCAATTCGGAAGCCCTTTTGTTTTTGATATTTCTTTTCTACCTTTAGACTTGGTACAATTTTGATAAAACTCTCTCACTTTCACCCAAAAACGACTATCATGAAATTCATTTTTCTGTTTGTTTTACTGAGTGTCTGTTGCTCTTCCCCACAATTTGGACAATCGAATAATCCTTGCAGAGAAAATTCTTTGCTGGTCAATGGAACAGCAATTCTTAAACAAACCCCCGAGATCCTGACTGCCAGCATCACGATCAGGGTAAAAGGGTTGAAATTCAACGAATGTCAGGAAAAGCTTGTCAAAGCCATCGAACAGGCTACCAATATGCTTGTAAAGAAAGGAATCGAAAAGGAGATTATTCACAACAATGATCTGAATGTAGCCGAAAGAAGTGAATATATTTCTGAAGGCCGCACAAAACTAAGTTATGAAGGAAGCTCCTCAGTCAATGTGGAACATCTTTATTCTCAGGAATATGCTAAAAGATTGCTTTCCGCTTTGCAAAATGATTCAGTTAACTTTCTTTACAATCTCGATTTTACTCTTTCAGAGAGCCAAAAAGGCATGCTTCGTCAAAAAG
>JBBIUJ010000158.1:0-9271 GCA_037440345.1 Prolixibacter sp. | reverse complement strand
CATTTGTAAAATGATTCCCTATTTATAACATTTTCTTCACATTAGGCTGTTTATTTGGAGAGCTTTTTACCAGAAGGTTTTGGGACCGGGTCAACTTTTCTTGTTGCCTTTGCTTTTGGTTTAGCGGCTTTCGGAGTGGTTGAAGCAAGCTTTTTTATTACCTTTTCTGCCTCCTCGAGTTTCCTGGATTTTTCTTCAATTGACAGCCTAAGTTTTGCCAATTCCGATTCATTTTCTGATATGGGGACCAATTTATTCAATCGTAGGGTAAAATCGCTCAATACATTCATGTAGTTGATAAATGCTTCGTATGGGCTGCCGAATGGATTGAAAAATTTATGGACCTCACCATCCGAGAAGAATTTTGTGCACATGTAGTAGAGGTGGTCATTGGACTGAAGGTAGATCCAGTCTTTGGTAATTTGAGGATCGGTACATTGTTTGACTCTCTCTTTGAGCGCATAAAGGTGATTAAATGCCTCTTTTTGAAGTTCGTTGCCAAGCCAGGCAGAGAGGTCTCTCTCCTCGTCGGCCCATGAAATTGGATGAAGTACGTGTACGGAAGAGACCGGCTGAAGCATTTTGACAGCTTCACTGGGTGTGGAGAAAGTTAGTTCTTTGGTTTTTAAGATCATCTCGGGGAGGGAATCGAGGAAGTCAAAAATCCCGGAATTTTTCTTTTGAATTTCCCCGAAGGTTTCATAATTGAGGAAGATGTTGACGATCTCCTCTTTTTTTGGAAGATCGACCAGCCAGGCAGCCATCTTGGATGCGGTAAGCGGATATTCGCTCCAGGAAGAGTTGGAAAAGCGGAATGAGAGGTCGTCGCTTAGCCGGTAGTTGCGCATCAGAATTTTTTGCCGCGGATTTAAGGCATTGCAATATAGGTAATTGGGACTTTTCCATCCAAGAATGTGTTTGGCTCCTTCCGTGAGAATGGTTTCAAAACCCATACGGTAGATGAGATCGCCCAGTTCGTCCGAATAGATCAACTCGGAATTTCTGAATACTTTGGGTCTTTGCTGAAAGAGTTCTTCGATCAGGTCGTCGTGCATCTTGACCTGTTTGGCAAAAAGTTGTTCATCGACCATAGATACCATAGAATTGGCATAAGTCCCCGAAAGAAATTCAACCGCCCCCGTGGCTGCCAACTCTTTGAATGAGTCGATTACTTCGGGTGCATACAATCTGAATTGGTCCAATGCTACGCCCGAAATGGAGAATGAAACTTTAAATTTTCCCTTACTCTTTTTTATTTGCTTCAAAAGGATATGATTGGCAGGCAGGTAGCAATTGTCTGCAATCTTTCGCATAATTGTTTCGTTGGCATAGTCATCGTAATAATAGGAATCATTGCCGATATCGAAAAAGCGATACTTGCGGTAACGAAAAGGCTGGTGAATCTGAAAATTTAGGCAGATTGTCTTCATGGTTTAAACTATTATCGATGTAACTTATCTGATTGCTTTTTTATACACTTCACGAACGTGGGCTGCGGAATGCTTCCACTGCAGGCTATCGACCTCCACCCTGCCAAATTTTCTGAACATGGCAGATAGCGCGGGGTATTTGATAATTCCGTAAATGGCATCTGCCATGGCATTGATATCCCAAAAGTCGACTTTGATGGCATGGGTCAGAATCTCAGCGACACCAGATTGTTTGGAGATAATGACCGGCACATCTGTCATCATAGCTTCCAGCGGAGAAATTCCAAAAGGTTCAGAAACGGAGGGCATTACGTACACATCACTCATCCTGAACATCTCAAATACATCGTCGCCTTTGAGGAAACCGGTATAATGAAACCTGTCTGATATACCGAGCCTTGCTGTACGGCGAATCATCTTTTCCATCATGTCGCCACTTCCGGCCATAACAAAACGCACGTTTTCAGTACGTTTCAGAACCTGATAGGCAGCTTCGATGAAATATTCGGGGCCTTTTTGCATGGTGATTCGGCCTAAAAAGGTGACAATTTTGTCGTTGATCCCCCTTTTAAACAACTCTGTCTCTTTGTTTTCGACCGGTTCAACGGCATTGTAAACGGTTGTTATTTTATCTGGATTGATACCATATTTCTCAATGACAATTTTCTTGGTGAGGTTGCTAACAGTAATAATTTGATCCGCAATCTCCATCCCCTCTCTTTCGAGGGCATAAACCTTGGGATTGACACTCCCGCCACTGCGGTCGAAATCGGTAGCATGAACATGAATAACCAAAGGTTTTCCGCTTACACGCTTGGCTGCTATCCCGGCTGGGTATGCCAACCAATCGTGCGCATGAATGACATCAAAGTTGTATTCACGACCAATGTATTCGGCAACGATAGCGTAGTTGGCAATCTCTTCGAGAAGATTGGCGCCATATTTCCCGGAGAATGGAATTTTTCCCTGGGCATCTGTTTGAACAAATCTGGTAGATGCCGACAATCTTTGTTGTGTTAATTGCCAAAACTCTTCAGGATCTGAATAAGGAATAAGGTTGGACCTCACTTCGGAAACGTCTATTTGCTTGTCAACATGGTGTATATTGACATGCTTTCTTGTGATTGTGATCTCGTTGGCGCCAATAATTTTCTCGACTGCAGTATCATCTTCGTCGCCATATGCCTTAGGAACGACAAAAAGCACCTCAATGTCGTCAAATTGCGCCAATCCTCTTGTCAGGCCAAAACTTGCTGTCCCTAATCCACCGCTAATATGAGGAGGAAATTCCCAGCCAAACATCAATACCTTCATATCTTTTGGGTTATTTAGCTATAGGTTTAATTTCTTCTTCAAATTTTTCTACGATAGCATAGGCCATGATGACACCTGCTACGTTGCATGCCTGTGAAATTGAGCCTCTTGCTGTATGTGGGGGATTTCCCTCATAAGCTTCGGAAAGTGTACCGATGCAATTCTCCGACATCTCAAGTTTAAACCCTTCCAGGCAATTCTTTGCAAAAGAGAGTCCGCCGGCTTTGTGCACTTCGAGGTAGGTCTTTACAAATGGATAGATGAGATAAGGATAGGCAGTTCCCTGGTGAGCGGCTTCCGGAAAATCAGCCGCATGCTCGCCGGAAAATCCTTTGTAAGCAAAGTCTTCAGGCGATAGCGTACGAATTCCGACTGGGGTTAAAAGCTCGTTTTTCACGGTACTGACGATCAATTTTTTCTGGGTACGTGACAGAGGTGACAAATTCATCGCAGCTGCAATCAGCATGTTGGGCCGGACGGACCAGTCTTTGTAATTCCCATCTATGTAATCAGCAAGTTGAGAGCACTCTTCGCACCAAAATTGCGATAAGAAAGATTCGCCAATAAGGGCAGGAAGCTCTTTCCACTTTTTCACAAATGATTTATCGCCTGCAGCAACAGCAAGTTCAAGCGCGAAACTTACGGCATTGTACCACAAAGCATTTATTTCTACAGCCAATCCACCCCTCTGGGTAACCGGAACGCCATCTTTGTAATCATCCATCCAGGTGAGGGCAACACCCTCCATTTTGGCATGTATCAATCCATTTTCAAGCATATGGATGTTGAAGTCGGTACCTTCACGGTAGCAGTTTAAAATCTCCTTCAGGGCGGTACCGTAAGTTTCCCAGATTTCTTTGGCTGATTTAAATTTTATGAGATTCTGCAAAGCATTGAAGACGAGTAATGGGGCATCGGCAGCATCGAAGAAACTTTCTTGCCCTGCATATTTTGGCAGCAGTCCGTTTCGAAGCCGTTTGAGATTGGTTTGCAAAACCGCTTCAAAATTCCTTACATCGCCTAAAATGAGGAAGATCCCGGGCAAAGCTGACAATGTCTGTCTGGTAATTGATTCATACCAGGGGTAACCGGCAATGAGGTCAATGCCATCCTTACGTTCCCACATAAATTGTTTACCCGAATTAAGCAGACAGTTAATAAATGAGTCTCTTGGTATCCTCAGTTTTTTCTCGTTTTCATAACGTTTGAGAAAAGCTGAGGGTTTTTGTTCAATTGTTGAGGCAGAGAAAAAGATGGATTCCCCTTTTTCAATCGTAACTTCAAAATAACCGGGAACAAACAAATCTTCCTGAAATTCATAACCTCTCTCCTGCTCCCTGATGTATTCAATATTTTTGTACCAATCCGGAACAGAAACAAAATCGCACTCTTTCGAAAGTTGCATGAAGAAGTCGGGATAACCTTCGTAGAGGTTCATTTTGATCCCATTGGCTACTGGTGTGTACTTGGAATTGGCATAAAGATTTGCCTTACTGAGAGAATGCACATTCCTGAAGGCCATGAATGGTTTGAACCGAAGTTTTGTCGGACTATTGGCCTCTTCCAGGGTGTATTTTACCAACAAAGTGTTTTCATGTTCAACGAGCAACCTGGTTCTTGTCAGGATCACTCCTCCTACCCTGTAGGTATGCTTTTGAATGGTATCAAATTCGAAATTTCTGATGTACTTGTGACCTTTTGGCTCGTAGAAATCGCCTGGAAATTTGTGAATACCAAGATTAAACTGAGCTTCGTGTTGAATAACTGTTTCATCGAGCGTTGAGAGCAATACATGTTTTCCTCCATCCAATTCATCCAGCCGGACCACCAAAAGGCCGTGGTATTTTCGCGTATTGCATCCGGCCAGTGTCGTGGATGAATAGGCACCTCCCCGATTGGTCCGCAATGTTTCGCGTTCCAGTGAATAAGATAAATTAACCAGCTTATCTTTATCAAAATTCAGGTATCCCATAGGTTCGAACGATTAAAATTGAATATTGGAGTGCTCTTAAATCCTTAACTCGTAGAGTTCTTAAAAATAAGCAAAGCTATGATTAAAAAAAATTTATACTCCCTTTTTTTGAACGATATCAATTATTAAATCTTGAAGATCGATGCCTTGGTGTTTACTTACAAGTATGGACACCTCCCCTTCCAGCCTTGATAGCAAATCCGGATAGTCGGAATTTTCGTTATGAAATGGCTTATGTGCCAGACTCTTCACAATTTTATCTACCGTGAAGCAGATCTCCCTGCTCTCCTTGTCTATAAAGACTTCGTTAAATTTTTCTTGTACAAATGCGATGGCAACCTCACTGAGGTGCAACATATCCGTGGCATAGAAGCGGTAATCGCGCAATTCGTCCATAACGATTTCGTAGGATGGGAAATAGGAAATTTTCCCTTTCCCAAAATGGTCCAGCAGCCGATCGATCAGGAGAAAGAGAGTTGATTTGCTTACCTGGTTTTCAAAACTTCCATCCTTAAAATGACGAATCGGACTAACTGTTAAGACCACGTCAAGATCGGGCTGAATGGCAAAAAGGCGGTTTAGCACATCAATCCATTGGGCGGTCATATCATCCACGCCTAGCCGCTCTCTTAAAAAACGGCTTGCCGGCAGTTTGTGACAGTTTCCAACGATGGTGTTTTGCTCTTTTTCGCGGTAGATCCACGAAGTGCCGAAAGTGAGAAACAGGTGAGAAGCAGATCGAAGCTTGAGGGAAGCGTTGGCCAGGGATTCATTCATGCCTGTCAGGGCTGTGTGTTGATCGGGATGTGAGAAACGGCTATGAAAGAGGAAGCTGTTCCACAAGCCGTTGGCATAAAAAAGATCGGCATCCGTTAGCTGTTTCCCACTTATCAGGAATTCGGTACAATTTGCGAGGGAAGCAGGGTTGTACAGGATTCCGCAAGGATTTGAAAGGATCGGGAAGTAGTGATCTTTCAGGTATTTGCCAATATTTTCGGTGAAGCAGGAACCCATCATCATGGCATTTTTCCTGTAGGAGAGTTGCCTGTTTACCGTTGGCAATATAACTTCTGTTCGCAGATTCATCATAGCTGTTTTTTTATCCAGTCAATCGTAAAATCGGTTACAAGGTTGTTTTGCTCCCAGGCATGAAGCTGGTGAGGTGCATCCGGCCATTCGCGGTAGGTAACTTTGCCATTTAAGCCTTTCGCCAAAGTTTCGGAGGCTTCCGGCGCTGAAACCCTGTCGTTTGCTCCATGCATGAAAAGCATCGGGATGGTGGCCGGCAATGTGCCTGGCCCAATTTTCTTGCAGGCGCGTTGAACCTCCCTGAAACATCGAGCCGAAATTTTTTTGTGCATCAGCGGATCTTTTGGTTTTGGAGGTTCATTGCCGGATGGAGGGGCAAAATCCTTTGATTTTAGTCCGGTTTTGATGGTTACCTGCGGGATCAGTGAATCGGCCAGCCAGATAGCAAGGCCCTTGAATTTTCCAGGTGGTTGAACCAGTTCGAGCCATGTCGAGGCAAGAATCGCCATCTCCGGGAGACTATTTTTTTCCTGAAGATAGGAGAGTACGATGGTAGCGCCCATGCTGTGGCCATAAAGCGCCAATGGAATGTTCGGAAAATTTTCCCTGGCTTTTTGGACCAAAAGGGCTGTATCTTCCAGATATTCCGAATAACGGTGAATGGTCCCCTGTTTTCCTCCCGAACGGCCATGACCTCTCAGGTCGAAAGTAATAACAGCCAAACCTGCCACAAGGAAATCGTCAAACCAATCATCGTACCTTCGACAATGTGTACCATGTCCGTGCACAAAGGCGATCACTGCTTTGGGTTTTGCTACCGGCTTCCGGATTACTGCATACAGGTTGGTGCCATCAAAAGCGCTCCAGTTTTGTTCTATCATCAGATAAAGATTTTTGGAATTAGGGATTCCAGGACTTGTTCAACTTTTAAAGTAAAGATACTTCATTCAGGGTGTTTAGTCCAAAGGAAACAGATGCGCAAGCGTTTTTTTTATTCTGTCAAACCCGGCCCGTTCGACAGCGGTCCCTTTAAACAACTTTTTGTAGCCTGGTTTGTCGATTCTCTTCCACTCTTCAGAGGTCATTCTGAGGAGTTCGGGTTTAGGTTGAAATTCAATTACGCTGTTTTCTATTGCCCTTCCATTCCAGGGGCATACCTGTTGACAGATATCACAGCCGACCAGTCTGTTGGAAAGGCTTCCAGTCAACGATTCAGGAACTGCTTCTTTGGTTTCGATGGTAAGGTAGGAGATGCATCTGTTGGCATCAAGAATGGCCGGGGCAATGATGGCGCCTGTCGGACAACTATCCATACAGCGGGAGCATGAACCGCAAAGGTTGTTCCCGAAAGGTTCATCATAATCCAGTTCAATATCCAGCACCAGTTCGCCGATAAAACTGAAGCTTCCTAATTTTGGATGGATCAGCAGGGTATGTTTGCCCACCCAGCCAAGACCGGCCTCCCGGGCCAGCGCTTTTTCAAGCAAGGGTGCAGAATCTGCAAAAACCCGTCCTTCACATGGAGTTAATTCTGTCTGAATGTATGATAACAATTTTGAAAGCCGGTCTTTTAAGACGTAGTGATAATCCTTTCCCAATGCGTATTTTGATATAATTGGGGCTTCGGGATCCTCCTGCTTTTGTTCGGTATAATAGTTGAGGAGGAGAGAAACGACAGATTTTGCCCCTTCATCCAGCTCGGCCGGGTTCACGCGCTTTTCGAAATAGTTGGCCATGTAGCCCATGGTGCCATGGTAACCTGCATCCAGCCAGCTTTTTAACCTTGCCCGCTCTTCCACCAGGAGCCTTGCCTGGGATATACCACAGGCACCGAACCCAAGTTCGGAAGCTTTTGCCTTGATGAGATGGCTGAAGTTGTTGGATGTGTGGTCCATCACTATTTTCTCATGTAATCGAAGGCCCCTTTTCGCAGGTTGATTCCATATTCGAGGTAACATTTGAGGCAGGCCAGAAAATTGGCCCAACCCTCCGTATTTTGGCCCAGCCATTTGATACCTGCATCATCGTTGTTCCTGCTCTTTTCGGTGACGGAAACCAGGGTGTTTCCGGGTTTTGGAGTAGTCAACGTGAATTCGACTAACAGTTCCAATTTATCAACTTCCCAATAATAGGAGATGTATTGGTCTTTTTTTATATTACCGACCCGGATGGGGAATTCCATGTCAAATTCGGGAAATTGCCAAAGGATCTGTTTTCCCTCTTCCATTCTTCCACTTGCCTTGGAGATGAAATAATTGGACATTTTTTGTGGGTCGACAATTGCCTCAAATACTTCGTGGATAGGCTTTTGTATTTGGATGGCGGCTTTGATTTCGAGGGTAGAAGGTATCATAATGTTTGTTGGTATTAGAAATAAGTGGATATAAATCGAAATAAAATGGAAATAAAAATGAAATAGACTGTTGATAGTGTACTAATTATCCCAAATCTTTCAGAACATATAGCTTTGGTTATCAATCAGTTACTATATATTTCAATTTATTTCCTTCTATTTCCCTTCGAACCTTCGTCTCGGCTCAAGGTCTGTTTTTTATTAACCGATTTCTCTACATAAATCCCAACTCCAGCCTTGCCTCCTCAGACATCATCGACTTGTCCCAGGCTGGGTCAAATGTAATTTCAACTTTGCACTCTTCGATCCCTTCTACTTTTTTGGCCATGTACTCTACATCGGCGACAATCATATCGGCTGCCGGACATCCTGGGGCAGTGAGGGTCATCAATACAGTGGCGGTTGAGCCTTCAACATCCACGCTGTAAACGAGTCCCAGATCGTAAATATTGACCGGTATTTCAGGGTCGAAAACCTCTTTGAGATTTTCTATGATCAAATCTATTTTATTGTCCATTTTATTTTTTTTGAGTGGCGATTTGCTTGTATGCCAGGGCATACAATTTTATTTGTTTTACCATGGCCATCAAGCCATTGGAACGGGTTGGCGAAAGGTGTTGCCTCAGGCCAATTTCATCGATGAAATGGGGTTCGGCATCCAGGATCTCCTGTGGTCTCCTTCCGGAAAATACTTTCAGCAACAATGCAACCAGCCCTTTCACAATCAACGCATCGCTTTCGGCTTCAAAAATAAGAAGGTCACCTTCCAATTTTTGTTGCAGCCAAACCCTTGACTGACAACCACGTATTAAATTTTGATCGATTTTATAAGCGGCATCGATGGGTTCGAGTTCGTTTCCCAGCTCGATCAGATAGGTGTATTTGTCCATCCAGTCGTCGTATATTGAAAAATCGGCAATGATGGCTTGTTGAGTTTCTTCTATATTCATTCTAAAAACTTTATCAATTATAAGGTTCAAGGACTGGGCAATTCAAAACGGTTATATACAAACTTCCTTGTGTTACCTTTGTGTTTTCCTTGGTGTCCATTTGTGTTGAAATTTTAAAATTCACCACAAAGATTTCTATGGTTTAAACAAATGTTCTTTGAAATATTTTATGTTGTTTGATATTCTACTTGATAAGGAGTACCTCTGTTTATTACTGCGCACA
>JBBIUJ010000157.1:0-9317 GCA_037440345.1 Prolixibacter sp. | reverse complement strand
AAGTGATTCCCGGCATTCCAATTTGGCTGCAATTTTAACACTTATTAGTAACACCAAACAATTTTTTACTACATCAAAAATACAACATCAAAAAATTGTTAATACATCTCTACTACATCAAAAAAAAGGTTATTTATTTGATATTGAATTATAATCACCTAATATTACCTAATAAAATAATACATCAGAAGTACGAATGTTAAGAAAATGTATTTCATCATGACTAAAAATTGATGATAAAACTGGTCATATTGGTGTCGCGTTCGATGTCCAGTTTCTTCCGAACACGGTAGCGACAAATTTCTACTCCGCGTACAGAGATATTCATCAACGGAGCGATCTCCTTGGAGGAGATATTGAGCCGAAGGTAAGCACACAGGCGAAGTTCCTTTGGTGTCAGGTTCGGATAGGAAGATTTCAGCCGGTTAAGAAAGTCTTCATGGACCTCGTCAAAAGCCGACTCAAACACTTCCCATTGCTTGTTATGGTCCAAATCCTTGTCAATTTTCACTATCAGTGAGGCTATTTTGTCATTCGCTGCTAAATCATTGTTTGGTCGCTTCAGTTTCAGTAACTCCTCCTTGATGTTGAGTAAAAATTTATTCTTCCTGATAAGATCCATAGTCTGGTTGGCAAGTTCCTTGTCGCGGTGGATCATTTCGGCCCTTAATTTTTCATTTTTCAGATTGATGATCTTCTTCTCATCAATCAGTGCATTTCTGACATATTCCTGCTCTTTCTGGCGGTAAGCCTGCAAGTGCTTCAACCGATCCTTTCGTTTTGATATATCAATTCTCAGGTAGATCACCCAAACCACCACAAGTGTAAATAGAAGTCCTACAAAGAAATAGATGACGTAAGCCAGGGCAGATTTATACCAGGGGGGCAAAACACTGAATTCAATTTGATCTGTCAGACTCTCAACGCCAAGCTGATTTCTTGCTTTTACCATGAAAACAAAATCCCCTTCAGGCAAATTGGTGAATTCATTGGTGAAAGAGCTGCTCCATGCAGACCAGGTGTCAGTGAACCCCGATAATTTATAACTGTACTCAATATTGCCGGGGTTATCATATACCGGAGATGAATAGATGAACCTGAAGGCATTTCGTTTGTAAGGGAAATTGTATTCCCTTTTAATATCCCTGGATTTGATAGAATAGTTATTGCCTAGATAAAAGGTACTGTCCTGATGCAATGCCACAGCTTTGGTGATGTATGCAGAGAACTCAGGATTGAGGTTGGTCTCAACTTTTGGACTGTAATGGGCAAATCCCTCTTCGGTACCTAAGAAATAATTATCGTCGCCATATTCGTAAATGGATTCAAAGCCACTGATAAACTTCCCTGACAGGATCGTAAATGGGGCTGATACATGCTGATACCGCAGATCCTCTTTGATCTTAAATAATCCGGCCCTGTTAACTGAATTTATCCAGGCAATGTACCAGATATTGCCCTTTTTGTCCTCTTTCAGATAGGAAATATCAGTTATCGGCTGGAGAAGTTGATTGAAAAAGACAGACACTTCAAAATTGTCATTCTTGGCATTGTATTCGTATACTCCTTGTTTTGAGGTAAATACAATCCTATTCTTGATTTTGAAAACGTTAAGATTGTAATTGGTTGGCAATCCATCTTTTGAAATATAAAACCGTGAGGAGGTAACCGAATCGAGTTCGTTGTTCAGCGTAACCTTGTAGATCCCTTTGAAACCATGGCTCATCCATATATCCCCGTCCTCATCCTCTTCAAACACCCTGAAAGACTCATTAAATCCTTTGATATGCCACGCAAATTGCCATTTATTACCAACTTTTCTAAATAGTGTCAATCCATTGTAGGTTCCACCAATAAGAAATCCCGGATGTTTTTTCAACTGAAGGTATTTCCATCCACCGGGCGTTTGATCGATGCTGAAAGCCTTCTCCCCCTCAATCACAAATGTTCCGTTGTTGTGTCCGCATAACAGCACGCCATCCAAAATCTCAAGCGACCATACCTGGCCCAGCGTGCCGGGGATCAATCTGAAATTACTGATTTGCTCATTCCCCTGCCAGTCTGTCACGAATAATCCCTGGTTCGTACCCAAATAGAGTTTCCCGTCCTTGACAATGGCACAATAGCCGGCCCCAATTCCTTCTGTATTCTGAAGGAAGGTTATAGGCGAATTGATATTGACATAATCAACACCATTGTCTAATCCAAGCCACAGATTGTCCGATCTATCCGTAAAAAGGCTCAAAATGGTATTGTTTTGCAATCCGTTTTTTTTGAGAAAATGCTGAACAATGTTTCCATGTCCGTCCACAATGATGACTCCATTTTGGATGGTACCAATCACATAGTATTTGTCCCGTAGCGTTGAACCACAAAATATCTGATTTTTCTTCAAAAACTCATTTACCGGACTGTTCCACTCCTCAAGTTTTTTCCCGTCGAAAAGAAAAATCCCATTGTTTAACGTTCCAATCATCAAATCGTTGGTACCAAACAGTGGAAGAATGGTCCAGATCTGCATTCCAATTATTTTATCACATCCCGCCATTTTTGTAAGACGTTTCCCATCGTATTCAAAAAGTCCGGCGGAAAGATCATTGAAAAAAACGCGGTCGTTCACTTTAAACGCATGGTGGAACCTAACCGGCGCCTGCAAAACCGAGATGCTGGTATCATGTGAACAGACAAAAGCGCAATTGTAGGATTGAAATATAATTTTGTTCTCAAATGAAAAAACACTCCAAATGTCATCAAAATTCTGATATTCAGGCGGTATGAATTTTTTTAACGATTTATAAACCATCTTCCCGTTGGGAAGTGTCACCATCTTGCCCATTTCATTGTAAGCGCCAACATAAATATCACCGCTTTTGTCGACAAATAGAGCCCGAACAATTGATGAGTTTGGCATTTTATATATTTGCCACTGGTTGCCATCATAAACGAGCAATCCTTCGTTGTTGGCAGTGTAAATAAAACCACGTTTGTCCTGCACAACATTCCAGTTCTGGGTTCCCGCCTTGTACTCTCGCTTGAGAAAATTCCGAATGTAAGGGGTCCCAATTTTTTTTATTTCCGCATAGGACGACAAATGAAGCAGTAACCAAAATATGAGTAACAGATGAATTCTCCTAGTCATCATTGCTTTATTAATATGAATCCTACCCATCAAATTTAACCATTTATTCCGAAAAAAAATCCCGGTTCAACTAGGCGCAGAACCGGGATTAAATACATTAAAATCAAGTTATTTCAATGGCGCATTTTTTAGCGTTTCCACCAAAAAATCCCAAAATTTAGCCACCGTAGGAATACTCACCTTTTCGTCCGGAGAGTGGGGAAAACGCATGGTTGGCCCGAAAGAGATCATGTCCCAATGGGGATAGTTGGCCCCTAGAATTCCGCATTCCAATCCTGCATGGATGGCTTTGACCTCCGGTACTTTCCCAAATTTATCCTCATATATTTTCTGCATCTGTTTGAGAATAGCGGAATCCATGTTTGGTTTCCAACCAGGATAACCTCCGTCAAACCTGACCATTGCACCTGCAAGTGAGAATACGCTTTCCACCTGCTCACACAGATCTTCTTTGGCCGAATCGACCGAACTCCGCAACAAGCATTTTACAGATATCACACCATTTTCAGACTTCACGGTAGCGAGGTTTGTAGATGTTTCAACGAGTCCGGGCATGCTGTCGCTCAATCGGATCATCCCATTGGGACAAGCATAGACAGAATCAATCATATCGTCCTGCACCCTTTCATCGATCAATGATTTTGGTTTGGCGCACTCTTCGGCAGCAAAACTTAGACTGGGCTCAGAAATCTTCAACTCGGCTTTGAAGATATTCTCATATTTTGTAACTGCAGCAAGAAAATCGGCAACAGATTCTGCGGGAACCACAACTATCGCGTAGCACTCACGCGGGATCGCATTACGCATACCTCCTCCGTTGATCTCAGCCAATCGGACATCCATCTCCTGAACGGCATGTTTGAGAAAACGAACCATCAGTTTGTTGGCATTACCACGACCAAGGTTGATGTCCAATCCTGAATGCCCACCTTTTAATCCTTTTACTATCAGCTTATAGGATGAATAACCTTTCGGAACGACCATTTCGTCATATTCAAACTCAATGTTGCCATTCACTCCACCGGCACATCCAACATAGAGTTCGCCTTCATCTTCAGAATCCATGTTGAGCAGGATATCCCCTTTCAACCATCCGGCCTGAAGGCCAAAAGCGCCAGTCATTCCTGTCTCCTCGTCGCAGGTAAAGAGGGCCTCAACGGGTCCGTGGACAAGCGTTTTGGAGGCTAAAACAGCCATGGCAGCGGCTACTCCCATTCCGTTGTCGGCCCCAAGGGTTGTGCCGCGGGCTTTCACCCATTCGCCATCGATCCAGGCATCGATGGGATCTTTTTCAAAATCATGTTTTGTATCGTTGTTTTTCTGGGGTACCATGTCGAGATGCCCCTGCATAACGATACCTTTTCTATTTTCCATACCCGGAGTCGCAGGTTTGCGGATGACAATATTGCCCACTGCATCCTTTTCAGTTTCCAAACCAAGTGATTTTCCATATTTTACCATGAAATCCTGGATTTTCTCTTCGTGCTTGGAAGGGCGCGGAACCTGCGTCAGTTGATAAAAATTTTCCCAAACCGCTTTGGGTTCGAGGTTGATTATTTCTTTGCTCATAACAATTTGTGATTTTAATAATTTACTAAAAGAGCGTACCTATTTTTTGACATTGGGCAATTCCAGACCGTAACCTTTCCTACGGTCTTCAACTTTTAACAGAAATGAAAATACAATGGCAAGGACTCCAAAACAGGCAAATATAAGCATCGGAATGGTATAATTGTACAAAGTAACAACCCGCACCTTCCCATCAACCAATTTTTCGATGGTACCGCTCACACAATATTTGTCGAGCACAACACCAATAAGCAGAGGGACGCCCATCAAACCCCAGTTTTGTACCCAGAATGTTAGGGCATAAGCTGTCCCCAGTTTATTTTCAGGAATAATCTTGGCAATAGATGGCCACATGGCAGAGGGAACCATTGAAAAAGCGATACCCAAGACCATTACCAAACCAATTGCTACCGGAAAACTATTTAACGAAGGGACTGAAAACAGCAAATGCACGCATACCAACAGGATCGATCCAATTACCATGATGGTTGCCCCTTTCCCCTTTTTATCGAACATACTGCCAAAAACCGGGGTCAGCAACAAAGCGCTGAACGGTAACAGTGCAGGAATATAGCCGGCAAATGAATCGGAAATCCCAAATTTCTGAACAATCATGTTGGTGGCATATTTAATAAATGGGAAAACGGCCGAATAAAACAGTACACACAGCGCGGTTATGTACCAAAAGGCACGATTTCTTCCAATTTCAAGCACATCGGCAAATTTGAATTCTTCTTCAGCGGCCACACCTGCATCAGCCTCTTCCCTGTCGAGCCTGCGATCGATAAAGGTAAATAGAATAAACACCATCAGCCCAAGACATAGCAGGAAGAGTGAAAGGATGACCGGGGCGCTGAGATCACCGGTCAACTTAATCAGGGGAATGGGGGTAAACATCGCCAGGGCTGTTCCGATACGACCCGTTGAAGTATTCAGTCCAATAGCCAAAGCCATCTCCTTTCCCCTGAACCAGCGGACAACCGCTTTATTGGCTGCAATTCCGAACATTTCACATCCCACCCCAAAAACAGCAAAGCCGAATCCCGCCACCACCGCTGATTTAGCAGAAGGGGCAATGACTTGCCACGAAAAGATCGTCAACTCGTACATGCCCTGTATATGTCCCGAAATAGCCCAGTATTTGATAAAACCGCCGGTCAGCATGATGCCGATCGCCAAAATTCCGGTAAAGCGGACCCCCATCTTATCCAATATCATTCCACTGAAAACCAGCATGAGGAGAAAGACATTGAACCAGCCGTAACCACTTGTAAAGAAGCCGTAGTCGGAAGCCGTCCATGACAGTCCTGCCTGTAATCTTTCCTGCAAAGGAGCCATGGCATCGGTAAGGTAATACATACACATCATAGTGAACGAAACAAGTACAAGCACCAGCCAACGGGCTGATTTCGAGTCGCGAAGCGATTTTTTAATTTGCTGCATTTTTAAAAGGTAAGCAAGTTTATAAAATGAATAATGTTCCAGTTTTTCACGATGATGATCAATTGTCAGTGTGGTCGTTCCCGTAAAAAAGCCCTGCAATATAAAAGAGTTTCCGATTAGGAATTATGAGTTTTTGCATCTTTTGTGAACCGTCCAAACCGGGAAAATGAGGTTTCAATTGGTGCCAATTTTACTGATCGCTCCAGTTGCCGGATGAAACTGTATGGAATATTCACCATTGAGCAATCCATCTGGCAAGGCAGTAACAGTTCCGTACTGGGCAACCGCAATTTTTGCCTGGGCCAAAACATCACTCCCATTTAGCAGACGGACCTGTGCCAAAACAGGTACTCTGTAATAGATTCCTTTCGATGTAGCTTCGCCGGCACCTGTTGCATCAATCTTTTGTTTCAACTCGGTATTGGGTTCAATCTCAAGCATAATGGGCTTCCCGGATACGTTACTTTCCGGTAAAACCCCGGCATTTGGCGAAAACCGAAAAGCAACAAGACCTTTTCCACTCTTTCCATCCGGAACGACATTGAAAGATTGTTTGTACTTTTTTGTTATGGTTTTCCCTATAAAAAGTGAGAGGTAATTGTCAATGATTTTGTCCAGTTCGGCTACCATCACTTTGTAGGCTTCCCCGTCGGGAGGAAGTTTGTCATATTTGGCAGCGAGGGTTAGGGCTTTTCTCTTTCTAAGTTTCAGAATATCATAGGCAGCCTCCGCCGCTTTCTCTTCAAAAGATTTGAAATTGCTTCCGGCCCTTTTTGTGGTGTCCTTTTCACTTAGAAAAGAGTGCATGGATACGTCACTCCAAATATTGTCCGGAATGGCCTGCCTAAGCGGAAATACGTTGGTGATTAGTTTACTTTCGGCTTGCTTTACTTCACTGTTAATTCCAATTAACACCCCATCATCGGTTAAACTCAGAAGGGTTGCGATGCTTCCGGTAGCCCTGTAAACCGCGTTCGGGTCAGGTTCCCCATAGGATTCCATACCAATGTTTGTGATGGTCCAGTTCTCCTCATCAACTTTCGCTGCATTGTTGATTCCCAAATACTTCTGCGCATAAGCAAAATAGGGTCCATGAACCAATTGCTCCTGCACAACCTCCACCTCGATGCGAATGCCCGTACGGGGAAGTGAATAAACCACTCCTCCGGCAAACGCGGCCAACTCGTTGGCGGGTTTCTTTTTATCCTCTTTGGCCGACAGACTCAGATTGGAGGCAACCAGAACTGCAACCAGCAGCAATGCAGTTAAAATTCTCATTTTTAGTTGTTTTATAAATTATAGTTATTTCTATGTATCGGTCAAATCTGATAGTGTCCTTTGTGCTTTCCTTTGTGAACTTGGTGGTAAATTTATAAAACTTAACCACAAAGATCACTAATTACCACACAAAGGAGACTAAGGTTCAACCGGAAATTGAATTGAATAGAACCCACCAAATTTGCCTGTTTTTTTTGGTATCTCAAAGCCTACCCCCATTTTAATGAAGCAAAGGCTTCGCCCATATGGTCTGCAATTTCGCCGGCAAGCAGTGATTCTTCCGAAGAGGCTGCCACCCGCAAGTCGGCGGACCTGCCATGCAAGAATACTCCCAATATAGCCGCCTCTGACGGTGTGTACCCCTGACAGAGCAAGCCGAGAAGGATCCCTGTCAGGACATCGCCACTGCCGGCAGTTGCCATTCCAGGATTTCCTGAAGAGTTAAAGTAGACGCTCCCGTCAGGAAGCACGATTCGGGTATAGGCGCCCTTCAGGATCACTATGACACCATAACTGGCCGCAAACTGTTCAGCGATCTGCAACCGCTCCTCTTCCGATTTCAGGACAATCCCCGACAGGCGGTCAAACTCGGCCGGATGGGGTGTAAGAATGGTATTGGGTGGAAGAAGTTTTATCCAGGATGGGTTAGCAGCCAGAATATTCAATGCATCCGCATCAAGAACAAGTGGAACAACCGTCTGATCGATCAACATCTTGACAACCATTTGAGTCAATGTGTTCGTACCAATCCCCGGACCGGCGGCAATGGCAGTGTATTTGGAAAGATCAGGAAGTTCGGTAATCATCTCTTTTCCGGAATCCAAACTGGTCATGGCTTCAGGTAAGGCAATCTGTAGAAAATTGGCTGCAGGCTCAGGAAGATGTACCGTCAGCAATCCAAGTCCCGCCCGTAAGGCCCCTTTTGCGGCCAGTTGCGCGGCTCCGGTTTTGCCTGCGCTTCCCGAGAGCAACAATCCATGACCGTAACTACCCTTGTGGGAAAATTTGGTTCTCTTTTTATGAAGAGCGGCAACCATTTTTTGCTCCATGAAATAGCGACGGGAGCTGATTTCCTCCATCACCTTTGCGTTTAAACCGAACGGAACAACTACCCAATTACCAAAATATTGTTCATTCTCAGCGAAAAACAGCGAAAGTTTAGGGAATTCAAGGGTAAGAGTATAGTCTGCCCGAACAATGGAGCCGGTATTGTATTGGTTTTCGTCACAAAGAAGTCCTGAGGGCAGATCAATCGAAACTACCTCCACACCCGAATCATTTATCCACTCAATTACCCGCGAGGCAAATCCTTCCAAAGGGCGGTTCAATCCTGCGCCGTAGAGTCCGTCCAGCAACAGATCGAAATTTGATAAATCCTGAAAACCTGAACTTTCTTCGATAGCTATGACAGCAATCTCCGGAAACCCTTTCAACCTTTCCAGATTGACCATGCAAGCTTCCGAACGCTGACGACCCAATGCAGGAAGGTAAACAGAAACCGAAAAGCGCATGGATGTTAAAATTCTTGCCACTGCCAGGGCGTCTCCTCCATTGTTCCCGGGCCCAGCTAGGATTGCAATTCGGGTTTTGACAGGGTAACTTGCCTGAATCCAACCGGCCAGTGCAACCGAAGCCCTCTCCATCAAATCAATCTCCGAAATTGGCTCCAAAACCCTGGTTTGCCTGTCAATCAAAGATATTTGCTCTCGGGAAAAGATTTTCATGAATTAATTATTCAAAGTTTTACCTTTCCCAAAGTTAGGTGAATTATTTGGTTTCTTTTCAGGGGAGTGAGCTAAAGTGACTAGAGTGAACTAAAGTGACTAAAGTACTTCGCTTTGATCTGGATTAACTTATATCTCATGTCTCATATCTCAATTCTCATAAT
>JBBIUJ010000156.1:0-9408 GCA_037440345.1 Prolixibacter sp. | reverse complement strand
TCATATCGTTGAAATAGTCGCTGTACCCCGCCATCCGCACCATCAAATCCTTGTAGTCGGAAGGGCATGCCTGGGCGGCCAGCAGGGTGGCGGTATCCACGATGTTGAACTGCACATGGTGGCCGCTCATGGTGAAGTAGCTGCGTATCAAATGACCGAGTTTCACCAGATCCTCCTCCTTCTTCAGCAGACTGGGGAGAAAGCGCTGGTTGAGCAGCGTGCCGCCCGATTTGACCTGATCGAACTTGGTGAGTGACTTCATCACCGCCGACGGACCGTGGGTATCCGCGCCATGAGAAGGGGAGGTACCGTCGGAGATCGATTTCCCCGCCAGCCGGCCGTTGGGGGTGGCGCCCATCACCTTGCCGAAATAGACATGACAGGTGGTCGAGAGCATGTTCAGGTGGTACTTGCCGCCTGGCTTGATGTTCGGTTTCCCGTCGATCGCCCGCACCAGATCGTCATAAACCCGAACGGCAATCGAATCGGCGTAATCATCATCGTTCCCGAAGAAGGGGGTTCGGTTCATGATCGTCTGGCGCAATACCTCTTCCCCTTCGAAATTGTTCAGTACGGCCTTTAGCGTCCTGTCCATCGGGAAGCGCTGCTCCTCGAAGACATGCTTTTTCAAAGCCGCCAAACTGTCGGTGACGGTACCCAACCCACAGCACTGGATATAGCTGGTGTTGTAACGCGGTCCGCCGTCGTAGTAATCCCTGCCGCGCGCCACACAATCATCGATCACCACCGAAAGGAAGGGGGCTGGGGCATATTTGGCAAACATCCGGTCAATGTAGTTGCTTACCCGCATCTTCAGGTCGACCACATTGTTGAGCTGTTTCAGGAAAGCCCCGTACAACTCTTCATAATTTTTAAATGTTCGCGGATCACCGGTTTGCAACCCTACCGGGATTCCGGTAACCGGATTGATCCCGTTGTTGAGGGTTACCTCTAAAATCTTGGGCACATTGAGGTAGCCGGTAAGCAGATAGGCTTCCTTGCCAAAGGCCCCCACCTCAATGCAGCCGCTGCATCCCCCCTCGCGGGCATCCTGCAGCGATTTCCCCTGGCGCAGCAGCTCTGCCACATAGAGATCCGGGTTGAAGACCGAAGGGTAGCCATGCCCCTGCCTGATCACCTTCGTGGCCGCCAGTAGAAATTGATCGGGCGTCTGGTTGCTGATATGCACCGAGAAGCCCGGCTGCAGGATGTGCAGTTCCTCGGCCACTTCCAGCAAAAGGTAGGAGAGTTCGCTTACGCCGTCGCTACCATCGCTCCTGACGCCTCCGATGTTGATGTTGGTAAAGTCGTTGTAGGTGCCGCTCTCACGCGCAGTGATCCCTACCTTGGGCGGGGCCGGATGGTTGTTCACCTTGATCCAGAAACAGGAGATCAGCTCCTTGGCTTCATCGCGCGTCAAAGTTTCGTCGGCCAGTCCCGCTTCGTAAAACGGGGCGAGGTGCTGGTCGAAATGACCGGGGTTCATCGCGTCCCAGCCGTTTAGTTCGGTGATGGTGCCCAGGTGCACGAACCAGTACATCTGGATCGCCTCCCACAGGTTACGCGGGGCATTCGCCGGCACCCACCTGCACACCTCCGCGATTTTCAGTAACTCAGCTTTTCTTTTCGGGTCGCTTTCGCTGGAAGCCTGATCTTCGGCCAGTTGTGCATGCCGTTCGGCAAATAAGATCACCGCGTCGCACGAGATCTCCATCGCCTTCCACTCTTCCGCCTTGTCGGTGGCTTCGGGGTCGTTCAGGTAATCGATCGATGCCAGGTTGGCCGCGATCTCCCGTTTGTAATCAATCATACCTTTTTGGTAGATCTTTCCATCCAGTGCGGTATGTCCCGGGGCACGCTGCTCCATAAATTCGGTAAACAGGCCCGCCTCGTAAGCCAGCCGCCACTCCTGCGGAACATGAGAAAAGATCCGTTCCCGCTGAGTCTTTCCCGCCCAGAAGGGAATCACCACCGTGCGATAGGTTTCGATATCCGCTTCGCTGATGGTGTAGCGCTGCAGTTCACGGGTGTTGAGCACGTTCAAATCCTCCACGCTGTGACAGGTCAGCTCCGGAAAGGTGGGTACGCTTTTGGGCCTCGGGCCCCTTTCGCCCACGATCAGCTCCCCCTCGCCCAGGTAGATCGCCTTCCGGGCACAGTGGTCGTAGAAATTGGCTGCCCGCAGCACCGGGACCGACATCTTGCCAAAATTCTCCTTGTAAAATGCAGTTTCGTGCAGCGCTCTTTCGATGGAGAGAGAGGGTTCAGTCTCGACGCTCAGTTTCCGGAGTTGCTGGATCCGTAGGTTCATTCCCGGACCGATCCGCTCCGGTTTGGGTGCGTAGTAATTTCCTTCGCGGGAAGCCGGGCGTTCGGGCTTTGTATTGTGGGTCGATATTTTTTCGAACATGGATTGGGATTTATCGGGTTGTCGAGATTGTTGGATTAAAATTGATGCCTGGGCATGCTTTTTACAAATATGTAACACACAAATTCAATGGTTGCCCTGAGCTTTTGATCCCTGAGCGTAGCCGAAGGGGTGAACAAATGAATGGATGAGACCGGTCCCTGAGCGAAGCCGAAGGGTAAGGATGGAGACACCAGAGCAGTCAACTGCCGGGCCGCAGCTAATTGTAAAACATCAGGCAACTGAAGAGGCGCCGGTAGGTCTTGACGAGCGTAGAAATGGAAGTATTTGTTTCCATGATGTTATGACCAATAGTTTTTTGGTAGTAGCAAAAATAAGGATAAAAATGAATTGAAATGGGGGATTTCTTTTGAAATTTCAGTTTGATCCAGATGAACATTTACCTCCATGTGTAGGGGTTGCCCGGTTGGGTGGCTCGGCACGTGTGGATTTGCTCGCTGTGGGCAGGGATATCCGTTGCCGTACCTATGGCACTTGATCTCATCTGCGCTTTGTCCCTCCATGGGTTGAAACCCATGGTTACAGGATCGGCCGTGCCGATGGCACCGGGATGTATTGTTTACCTCGCGGCGTAAAGAAGGACGACTGGGATGACTGGAATGACGGAGAGACGGGGAGACGGGGAGACTGGGAGACGAAGCGGAGAAACGATGAAACGGGACGAAAACATTTTTTTTAATCCGTGTAATTTGTGTAATCTGTGGTAGGGGGTATTTTATCGCAACCACATCTCCCATTCTGTTAATTCTTTAATCCTGAAAATCCTGATTCAGACAATTGAAGGAGTTATCTTGCTACCACCACAACTCCAATCCTGTTAATCCTTTCATCCCGCAAATCCCAATCCGAGAAGTGTTAGAAGGAGAGCAAACATTGCCAGATAAACATGTTCCCGAACGAATCAACCTCTTCCCAGATTTGTTTCACCAAAGGCTCATTGCCTGAGATGCCAGGAATCTCTTTCCGCTTTTCCTCCCACGGAATACACAAACCCGGTTTTACTATTGATTTCATGTGATGGGCCATACCATAATCCGGACCGAAAATTGCTCCGGAAGCCGGTACATTTTGTGCATCAACAGCAAGCATGGGGGCCGAACTCCCGGAATACACACCATATTCGCGGGTGAAGTCGGTCAAAACCCGTATGTTTTCGATGGTGGCGTCGTTCTGGATGATGGCGCTGGCATCCATGATGTAGCCTCCGTCGCGGGCTACTTCGTCAATCACTTTCTTACAGCGGGCCCGGATTTCATCTGAGGTTCCATAGGAAAGCAGCGTGTTGGGAATTCCTCCGCTCAGGCAGAACTTGTGACCGATCGTTCGGTGCGTCTTGAAAATATCGCCGCTATCCACGTGGTAAACGATACTTTTTTCGGGCAATTCAGCAAAATTTTCAAGGTGGTGGTCCCAGTTTCCTTCGGCATAAAAGAGCGTCTGGTGACCGCTTTTCCAAAGTTCCTCCACAATTGGCCGGACTGTTGGCCAGTAATGCGATTCGAACTCACCAGCCGAAACAAACGGAATGCATCCCCGGTGCATCCAATACCCGATTGGCACCTGTTTGTTGGGATCAGCGGAGGTAAGCGCTACGTTGTACAGATGGGGCATCAAAGCTTCGCAGGCTTGCCTTACTTTTTCGGGCTGAGTCAGCATGTCCATGGTCAGTCCTAGGTAGCCCCTGAGTTTATCGCCCAGAATATCGAAAGGCGCCTTGAAAATGCCACTGATGGCAGAAACTGTCCCGCTTTCGACTCTTAATTTTTCAACATGGGGACCGTAAGCGTTGAAATAATTGAGCATGGCCATCCCCCCTTTTACCAGCGCCAGGTTGTTGCGATAGCTGGTGGCGGTTCCCATGGGGGAGATATCCGTCGAAACCCTCGGCAGCCATTTGTTGTAAAGAAATGCGGTCGGATCGTCAATCAGTTCGTCGTACTCATCCTCTTTCATAAATGACTTGCTCTCTTCTGGTTCGCGGTACTGAAATCCATTTCCGGCCGGTACATCGATCCCGGGAATACCATAATAGGTGAGGCCAATGGCTTGTGTGAGACCGGTCCAGACATAGACCATGTTCGAGACAACAGCATCCCAATCGAACCCGGCCGCGCATTCGCGGGCAGCTTCAAAGGCACGGTTGTAATCGTGAACCACATCCTGACAGGTCATTCCGGCATATTTGGCGGTAAATTCGGCGACAAAAGGACGAATCGGAATGCGGTCGGGCTTTTCGTTCCGCATGGCCGTGAGGTATCGACTAAGGCGCTGACGATAGAGTTCTTCGGTGGTTGTCATCGGTCAAAATTGGTTTAGCAAATTTTACCTTTAAAGATATCCAAAAATCAGATAAGAGCGCATTGGAAATCAATTATTCGGTACCAGTCGCGAGCGTCGCTGTCGTACCTACGGCACTTAACTTCATCTGCGCTTCTCACCTCCCATGGGTTGAAACCCATGGTTACAGGATCGGCCGTGCCGATGGCACTGGGATGTAATGTTTACCTCGTGGCGTAAAGAAGGAAGACTGGGACGACCTGGATGACTAGGATGACGAAGAGACCGGGAGACGAAAAGGAGAAACAATGAAACGGGGCGAAAACAGTTTATTAAATCCGTGCAATATGTGAAATCAGTGGTAAGAGGTAACTTGCCACCGGCACAACTCCATTCTGTTAATTCTTTAATCCTGAAAATCCTGATTCAGATAATTATCTTCAGTGAAATCCCAATCGGTATGTTCCGGTTCACGCTGTAATTAGCATAGCCCACAAACGGCTCTACCTTTAAACGATAGGCGACGCCTTGCTTGTCCTTGAATGCCATGTTGTTGACTTTCGCAACATGTACCGCATCAATAGTCGACCACAGCTCAAGGGCGTAATAGAGGCCAAACGAGAATAAAAAGAGGTTACCCGCATTCGAATTAGAATTGGACATCCCACTCATTCCACGGATTAATTCTACCATACCGACCGTTACACCGGTATATGCCGGAACCATAAAGCATAGTCCCCTCACTGGTTCGCCGCAAACCATCTGTCCCAACCCGGGAATGAAAAAAGATGCGATACCCGCCACTGCCGGATTAAACCGGTCGCCCTTTTCATAGTGGTAGGTTCTGCGGTCATAGGTTTTTTTATTGATCCGATACTGGGCATTCGAAAGGAAGCAGAAAATGCACAAAAAAATAGCGAGCAAGCATAATTTCTTCATGGCAATTAGCTTTAAATTCTACAATTGCACAAGGATATTTTTTGTTTTTGCAATGATTCAAATTCTAAAATGTCGACAATTGCCCTTTTACCAATCAATTAAAAATCATCCAATAATACTTCTGATTCTTTGATCGAGCATCTCCTGGTCGGCGGTGAAAGAGGCCAATCCGGCCAATGTCAGCAAGGTGTCAGGTGCAATTTTGCCTTCGCGGACCATCTTCTCCCATCTTGAATGGAGCGGAATTTTTCCGTCAGAAGCGATAAAACCCTTTTCTTCATTTGTTAGTGAAGGGAACATGTCCCCACAACCTTCCTCCCGGGCGATATGAACCAGTTCAGCTCCGGTGCCAGGAACATTGGAAGCAAGTCTTTCGGCCAGTTGAAGTACCTTGTCGTCTACCTCCCAGAATTTTTCGATACGGGCGCCTTTGGCCGATTCATAAAGGCTTACCTCGTAGTTTTCGTGCATTCTGGAGGTGAAGTTACCTGACAGGGATTTACGCCCGGCGGCAGCAACCTTGGGAGGCATCGTAAAGACATCGGTACCTGCAAGCAGATCAAGCTGAGTATGGTTGCGCAAACTTGCCGCAATCAATTTTGTCTGCCATGGATTCTCAGCCGACAAGGCAGTGACCCAGTTCTGGGAGGCAATGACTGCCATCTCCCCGGCCCCGGACCCATCCCCCAAATTGTTGTTGATCAGGTATGCCCCCACACGACCGAGGAATACATTCAGGTAATCGGGTCGAGCAACCCTGGTGACGATCACATTTTCCCTGGCACTGAATTCGAGCGTAAAATTTATCCTGACACCCGAATCTTTCAACCGTCTGGCGCCAAGTAAACCCTCTGCCGTATATGGAACCTTTACAATAAACTGATAGGGACAAATTTGATGGTACCTTTTCCCGAAATATTCAATCGCTTCGATGTCGTAAGCCGTATCCGTGTGAAGTTCCACACTCACCAACCCACCAAACTTTTGGGCCAGCCTCAGTCCATGCCGCGCATTGAGTATAAAGGCGATTTCTTTCACCTGTTCGTCGGCCGGCAGCCCGCTGACAATGCCCTTTGCTTCCAAAATGAAACTGTCGTAAGCGCCTTTCTGGATCTCATTGTTAAGAAGGGTATTGTTGGTGGTCAACGCGCTCATCTCAGCCGACCAGTTGGCTTCAGCTTCATTCATATCACCAGTGTCGAGCCACAGTTCTGTTCCTGTATTGAGGAGCGATTCCCAAAATGGATCCCTGATCCCAAGTACCTGTTCCTCCCTGATATTTTTCCACACAAAATCGTTGATTTTTGAAGTAAGATCTGTCATAGTGTTGGTTTTTGTGAAAGGAATGAAATACCCATCCCGACATGTAGGGACCAACCGAAATGATTATGTGGGTATTCCATTTGGCCGTTAAAAAACAAAATATAAACAAATGAAACAATGGACCATATAAATATACAGAAAATTTAATTCGTTTCTATTTAACGGTGCATTTTGCAAATCTTCACCCGAGGCAAGCTTCAGTAAGTGGACCGGTGTAGAACTTACGCACTCGGAGGTAATGGTGGCAGGAAGACTGGGACGAAGGGGACGACTGGGACGAAGCGGCTGGGAGACAAAACAGCGAAACAATGAAACGGGGCGAAAACATTTTTTTTTAATCCGTGTAATTTGTGTAATCCGTGGTAGGAGGGATTCGATTAATCCTTATCTCCTGTAAATCCCAATCCGGACTATTTTGTTATTTTTACATGATTCATACTACTACCATGCAAAAAACTATTGTTTTCCTGATTGTTTATTCCCTTCTGGTTTCGTTTGCCCAAGCACAAAGCGGAACACAAAACCAGAAACCCGTCGTTACAGCCCCACTGAAGAGCGGCCCGGCGCCCGATTACAGCGATCTGAACTGCTGGGCGGCTTCTCCCTACAAAGAGGATACCAGCGACAAGATCCCCGAATTTCTTAAAAATGAGGTGAGGAGCCAACGCGCGGATGTCTTTTTCATCCATCCCACCTCTTATTTTGGCGAAAAAAAGGGCTCTCCCTGGACTGCTGATTTACGCGATACTGCCGTCAACAACAATACCGACAACCTCTCAATCAGGCTTCAGACCTCCGTTTTCAATGGAAGTTGCCGCGTCTTTGCGCCCCGCTACCGCCAGGGAAACATGGAGGCTTTCTATGTTTTCGACACTCCCGAAGCCAAAGCGACGTTCGACCTGGCCTACAACGATGTGAAAAAGGCTTTCCGGTATTACCTGAAGCACGACAACAAAAAGCGCCCGATCATCATTGCCTCACACAGTCAGGGAACGCTGCATGCCATCCGGTTACTGCAGGAGTTTTTCGATGGTAAACCGCTGCAAAAAAGGTTGGTATGCGCCTATATCGTTGGTTATCAAATCAAAAAAGATGCCTTCAAAAAACTCCCGGTAGGGGAACGGGCCAACCAGACCGGCTGTTTTGTCGGATGGCGTACCTATGCCAAGGGGGAGATCCCGAAAGGGGCAGCCTCCGAAAACGGGAATTCCGTTTGCGTCAATCCATTAACATGGACAACATCCGGAGAGTGGGCTTCATCTGAACTTCACCTTGGGATCATGAACAACTTTGAGACGATCGTACCGCACACGGTAAGTGCCGGTATTGAGCCCACTGCCAAAATTCTCTGGGTTGATACAAAAGTGAACCCCGAAGGGAAAAAAGGCAAAATGACCAACTACCACCGATGGGATTACAATCTTTTCTGGATGAACATCCGGCAAAATGTGAGGGAGCGCATCGATGCCTATCTGGCCCGGTAATACTCCTGCCGGTTGAGCTTTCGATGAACGCCGGAGTTTGAAGAATCGAAACGGAGAAACGAGTAAGAAGGACTTGGAGACGAAGAGACTTAGAGACTGAGAGGGTGGAACTGTGGAGGCTGGAGAATTGAAACGGAGAAACAATGAAACGTAGAAATGGGGATACCTTTTTTCTTTTCAGTCAGTGTAATTTGTGTAATTCGTGATTTGATGGGATTATTCTGTTCATTCTTTAATTCTGAAAATTCTGCTTCAGACAATTGCAATAAATTTTAACTTTACGCTTCCTTCGTTTCCTAAAACTTATTCACCGATGAAAAAGTCAATTATCCTCTCCCTCCTGTTTCTTCCATTTCTGTTGTTTGCCCAAACCGAACAATCACTAAAAGAGGAGGTGGCCAAACTGAATGAAGCCAACATCGCACTGAACCATCGGCTGGATGCCCTTCAAAAGCAGGCCGACGACGCGCTTTGGTTTGACCGGTTGGGGGATGCGGCATACATCGACAAGGTTTTCATGGTGGGGCCGGGACCGGCAAAGGTCAAAAACCCTACCGCCATGGGGGCGACGAATCCTGTTAAGTTCTGGTCCTATGTTTTTATTCCGAAGAACATCGACCTCAACAAAAAATATCCCCTGCTGGTGTTGCCGCACGGGGGTGTTCATGCCGATTTTACCACCTACCACACCCACATCATCCGGGAACTGATGGCCCAGGGATACATCGTGGTAGCGCCCGAATACCGCGGAAGTACCGGATATGGGAAGGCATTTTATGAGCAGATCGATTACGGCGGACTCGAAAACGACGATTGCGACGCCAGCCGCAAATACATGATCGAAAACTACGATTTTGTGGATGGGAACAGGGTGGGAATGATCGGCTGGAGCCATGGAGGAATGATTGCCCTGATGAGCATCTTCGCCAACCCCGGAGCATACAAATGTGCTTTCGC
>JBBIUJ010000155.1:0-9418 GCA_037440345.1 Prolixibacter sp. | reverse complement strand
TGCTTCTCTGTGGTGACCTGGTGGATGGCGATATCGGTCCGGTGTTGCGAAAAAATCTTGGCAAGCATATTCAGGAAATCCGTACTCCGCTTGGCGTTTATGCCATACCCGGTAACCACGAATACATCGGTGGAATACGGAATACCTTGCCCTACCTGCAAAGCATCAACATCAAGGTTCTGCGCGACGAGGTGGTCACTCTTCCCAACGGGATCCAGTTGGTCGGCAGGGACGACAGGGATAGTCGCCGGATGGGGGAGGCCAACAATCAGCACGACCTGAAGGAGCTTACCACAAATCTGGATCACACCAAGCCCATCATCGTGATGAACCACCAGCCTTTTCACCTCGAGGAGGCTGTCGAAGTTGGAACCGACCTACACCTGTCGGGCCATACGCACGACGGACAAATGTGGCCGTTTAACTACATCACGGAAGCCATATTCGAGGTAAGCTGGGGATTGAAACAAAAGGGAAATACCACCTGCTACGTCTCCTCCGGTTTTGGCTCCTGGGGGCCACCAGTGCGAATAGGCAATACACCGGAGGTGGTGATTTTTAAGATCAAATTTGATCAATAGTCAGGCCGGCAGTGATATCTCGGTGCGTAATCAATTTGTGCCAGGTTTCAAACTTCTTGGGATATCGCGGATTACCTTCGCGGAGTGTCACTTAAGGCGAAAGCTGATGAATTTTTTGTAAATTTATTATCTAATCGTAAATTTGCAAGAAATTCATCAATATGATTGAAAGACTACTAAAAGGCAAGTTGTTGGAAATGGTTGGGAAGTATCCGGTAGTTATCTTGACGGGGCCCAGGCAGTCGGGGAAGTCAACTCTTTTAAGATCCACTTTCTCAGACTATCAGTATGTTTCGATGGAAGACCCGGATAGGCAGCTTTTTGCCATAGATGATCCAAAAGGTTTTCTTTCCACCTATCCTGATCGGACCATCATAGATGAAATACAAAGGGTACCTGAGCTTTTCTCCTATTTACAGACGCATGTTGATGAACAAAACCGTGAAGGAATGTATCTTCTGGCAGGCTCTCACAATTTTCTGTTAATGCAAAACATCAGCCAATCTTTGGCTGGAAGGACTGCCATTCTAAAACTGCTACCCTTCTCATGCCGGGAGTTAAAAGCCGTGGATCAACTTCCGGGTACGGTAGATAAGCAACTATTCATGGGAGCCTATCCTCGTTTGTACGATAAAGAAATTAGTCCGACAGATTTCTATCCCTATTACATTCAAACTTATGTTGAACGAGATGTACGTTTGATGAAAAATATCGGTGATTTGAGCAAATTTATTCGCTTTATTAAACTTTGTGCAGGCAGGATCGGACAATTGCTAAATCTCTCCTCATTGGCCAATGAGTGTGGAATCGCAGTGTCCACAGCACAAGCGTGGGTGTCACTCCTCGAAGCAAGTAACATTGTCTTCTTGCTAAAGCCCGACTATAACAATTACGCAAAACGATTGGTTAAGTCCCCTAAACTCTATTTTTACGATACAGGATTGGCTTGCTCTTTGTTGGGTATACGGGATTTCAAACAGGTGTCGGGCCATTTTTTGCGGGGCGGACTGTTTGAGAACCTTGTCGTCAATGAATTTATCAAAGAGTCATTGAACAAGGGGGTGGAACCCTCGTTGACCTTTTGGTGTGATAGCACAGGGAACGAAGTTGATTTGCTCGAAACAAACGGCAATAAACAAAATGCGTACGAAATAAAGTCAGGAGCTACCTATGCTCAGGATTACTTCAAGGGTATCAGCAAATGGGCCAAGCTTTCCGGCGCAACACCTGAACAATGTTTTGCCGTATATACCGGCGATAAGTCTTTGCAAACCACCCATGGTTTGGTAAAAGCGTGGAAAGATTTTGGGTAAGAACTGCTCAATTTCAAATCATTGATGTATTGGAACAGGGATACCTATATCGTAACCGTATAAACTTCTGCAATCAAATTTTTGCGTATCTTTGCAGCCACAAATATTGAGTTGAAATACAGATTATCAAGTATATAAGGTATGTCAGACAGGAATAACACCCGGAATTTTTGCATCATTGCCCACATTGACCATGGGAAAAGTACCCTGGCCGACCGTCTGCTGGAGATGACTTCCACCATCAGCGGACGCGACATGGAGGCGCAGGTGTTAGACGACATGGATTTGGAGAAGGAGCGAGGTATTACTATCAAAAGTCACGCGATTCAGATGGAGTACATCCACAACAAGGAGAAATACCTGCTGAACCTGATCGATACTCCCGGGCATGTCGACTTTTCGTACGAAGTGTCGCGTTCGATCGCGGCCTGCGAAGGAGCTTTGTTAATCATTGATGCGACGCAAGGCATTCAGGCCCAGACTATCTCAAACCTCTATCTTGCCATTGAGCACGACCTGGAGATCATTCCGATACTGAATAAGATGGATTTGCCAAATGCCATGCCTGAGGTGGTGGAGGACCAGATCATCGAACTGATCGGTTGCAAAAGGTCGACTATTATCCGGGCATCCGGGAAAACCGGTGACGGTGTTGCGGAGATACTCGAACGTATTCTGACCGATATTCCTGCCCCGGAAGGGGATCCGGACGCACCGCTCCAGGCGCTTATCTTCGACTCGGTTTTCAACCAGTTCCGAGGCGTGATTGCCTATTTTAAAGTTGCCAATGGCACAGTTCGCAAAGGCGACCTGGTCAAATTCGTGGCTGCCGATAAGCAATATTATGTCGATGAAGTAGGAGTGCTGAAAATGGGCCTTGAGATTCGTGATGAATTGAGTGCAGGTGATGTCGGTTACATCATATGCGGTATCAAAACCGCCAAGGAGATCAAGGTGGGGGATACAATCACGCAGGTGAAAAACCCTGCAGTAGCCATCTCAGGTTTTGAAGATGTGAAACCAATGGTTTTTGCCGGAGTCTATCCCATTGATAGCGAGGATTATGAAGATCTTCGCAATGCCATGGAAAAATTGCAGTTAAATGATGCCTCCCTTACCTATGTGCCGGAATCGTCAATGGCGCTGGGTTTCGGTTTCAGGTGCGGCTTCCTTGGACTGCTTCACATGGAGATTGTACAGGAGCGGCTCGACCGGGAGTTCGACATGAATGTGATCACCACTGTTCCGAACGTCTCCTACATGGTTACCACCCGCGCCGGTGAAGTCTTCGAGGTATACAATCCGGCCGGATTGCCTGAAGCTACATTAATCGAGCAAATCGAAGAGCCTTTCATACAAGCGCAAATCATTACCCGGTCCGAATACATCGGCTCCATCATGACTTTATGCCTGGATAAACGTGGCATGATGACCAAGCAGGATTACCTCACTGCAGACAGGGCCGAACTTACTTTCGACATGCCGCTTGGGGAGATCGTTATTGACTTCTATGATAAACTGAAGAGTATTTCAAAGGGATATGCTTCTTTTGATTACCATATAACAGGCTATCGTCCGGCCAAACTTGTGAAACTCGACATTTTGTTAAACAGCGAACCGGTTGATGCACTTTCAACGCTGTTGCATGTCGATAACGCCTATAATTTTGGGCGCAGAATTTGTGAAAAGCTGAAGGAACTAATCCCAAGACAGCAATACGATGTCGCCATCCAGGGCGCCATCGGCGCCAAGATCATCTCACGGGAGACCGTAAAGGCGGTTCGTAAAGATGTGACCGCCAAATGTTATGGCGGCGATATCACTCGAAAGCGAAAACTGCTCGATAAACAGAAAAAGGGTAAGAAGCGGATGAAGCAAATTGGCAATGTGGAAGTGCCGCAGAAAGCGTTCCTCGCTGTCCTGAAGTTGGATTAGAGAGAGATGAGTTATGAGTTATGAGATATGAGTTTGGTAGAACTACTAACTTATATCTCATAACTCATAACTATTTAAATTATCAGCTTATACCCTTTACCGTGAATGTTGATGATTTCTATCCCCTCTTCATCTTTCAGGTGTTTTCTCAGCTTAGTAATATAGACATCCATACTCCTGGCATTGAAATAGTTATCGTCCACCCAGATGGTTTTAAGGGCGTAGTTGCGTTCAAGCACTTTGTTGGCGTTGACGCAGAGAAGGCGAAGCAGCTCAGACTCTTTGGTGGTGAGTTTGGTGCTGTCATTTATATCGGAAAGGGTTTGTTTCCGGGCATCGAAGGTAAAACGGCCTAATTTAAATATGACCTGTGTATTGTCGGCTTCACCCAGCGTTCTTCTTAGGATGGCTTCGATACGGAAGATCAGCTCTTCCATACTGAATGGCTTGGTCATGTAATCGTCAGCCCCCAGACGGAACCCTTCGATCACATCCTCCTTCATGTTTTTGGCAGTAAGGAAGATGACAGGAATTTCACTGTTGATCATCCGTACCTCTTTGGCAAGGGTGAATCCGTCTTTTTTTGGCATCATCACATCGAAAATACAAAGATCGTACTGATTTTTCTGAAAGCCTTTGTACGCAGCCTCCCCATCGGGATAAAGATCTGTGTCGTAGCCTTTCGCGATCAAATATTCCCTAAGCAATGATCCCAGGTTTTCATCATCTTCACTCAAGATAACTCTCATCTTCTTTTCCATAATAATTTACTATTTAATAACCGGGAAATAGATCCTGAATGTGGTTCCTTTCCCAACTGTACTTTCTAATTTAATTTTTCCATGGTGCTCTTCTACAATTCTTTTTACGTAGGAGAGTCCAAGGCCGAAACCCTTCACGTTGTGCACGTTCCCGGTAGGTATACGGTAAAAACGTTCAAAAATTTGGGTGAGATTCTCTTTCGGGATTCCAATCCCATAATCCCTAATCTGAACAATTACCCAACCACTTTTGTTCTCGGTCATTATTTCAATTTTGGGCGTCTCTTTGCTGTATTTTTCGGCATTGTCGAGTAAATTGAAAATGACATTTGTAATGTGGACTTCGTCCCCATTGATCACCGGATCATAAGCTTGAATCAATGTTTCAAGAGTGCCACCGGAGTTTGTTACCCTTATCTCAAAGTTGGAAGCTGCCTGAGAAACGATCTGGTTCAGATCGATGGACGTAAATTTTAATTTCAGCTTACCTTCGTTAAAAACAGCCATTTGCAGCACTTTTTCGACCTGGGAACTCAATCTCTTGCTTTCGTCGAAGATGACTCCGGATATATGATCAATGGTGGATGGAGTGTGGACAAGCGAATTGTCCTTCAACATCTGCGATGCAAGCGAAATTGTCGAAATTGGCGTCTTCAGCTCGTGGGTCATGTTGTTGATAAAGTCATTCTTGATCTGTGACAACTTCTTCTGACGAAGAATAATCTGAAGGGTAAAGACAAAAATACCTATAATGATAAGGATCAGTATCAGGGAAGGAAGAACGAAATTGGTCATTGCCTTGATCTGCTCCGAATGTTGATCGGGGAAATAGACGAAGATAAAATTTGGCTTCGGTGAGCTCTGGTCGTAGAACAGCGCTGCTTTGTACTCCTTGGTCCCCTTGGCAGGATGGTAATCGGCATCCCCCTTTACGATCTCCGTTTTTCCGTTGATACTAGACTTTATACAATATTTGAAAGGAAGGAAAATTCCAGCCTCCTGCAACTGAAGATCCAATTCATGCCTTACATCCCCTAGTATTCGATCCTGGACCTTCATCTCCGATCTTTCAAGCATATAACTTTGGAATCGGAGATCCTGCGATTGTTTTTCACTCAATCTGTCGTAGGAGCTTTGCATGCTTGGAATAATGATCGCTTGAGTTTTCCCAAATGTAACGACCCCATTTGAAGTACTGATGGTGCTTTGGTCGTAAGAGATAGCGAGCCTCCCGGAACGTCCGAGTTTATTAAAAGATTCGGATGAATCTGAATTTGGAAAGAGATTAAGCCCTTTGGAAGGTTTTGGATCCGGTATAAAGTATTGGGCATCTAGTTCATAGAAATGTAGTATTTCCCATTGATCACACATGTCAACGACATCTTTCAGTGCCCGGGTGACAACAAGATTATTGTCCTTTTCCACGAGTTTAGCCGTTTTGTTGATGGTGATCAGCTGTACCGCTATCATGGCTACTACAGCCAGTGCCATTACGACAGCTAGGATATTAATCATCTTTTTGCTCATAAAACAAATATAGAGTTAATAATCTGTTGAGCGGAGTATCCTTAACAATATTTAACAGCGTGAGGCTGTAAGCGATTAGTAATTAGCTTTTAGCAGTTAGCTTTTTGGCAGTTGGCCAATCATTCAGGTAAACAATAAGATGGGATAAGGCGCTAATTTGTTGTATGGCTTTAAAGAGGGTTCTTTGCTTTAGGCTAATGGCTAATAGCCTTCTCCCACTTCCTGTAAACTCAACTTCTCAAGCGCTTGTTGTGCAGCATTTTGCTGAGCCTCTTTTTTGGAAAAGCCTTCTCCTTTTCCCATCATTTTTCCATCAATGCAAACCTCTGTCAGGAAGGGCATTTTTTCAGATCCTGAATCCGGATTGTTGACAGTTTTGAATTCTACCTCCTGCTTCATTTTCTGTCCCCACTCAATCAACTGACTCTTGAAATTGTTATCTGTCCTCTCCATTGCCTGTATGTCGACGTGCTGATTAAAGATCTTTTTGATAACAAATTGCTTGGTCACAGCATAGCCACAGTCGAGGTAAATGGCGCCAATAAAGGCTTCAAGCAGATCACCGTAGAGATGGCTCGATTCGCTCACCGAGTTGGCATTAGAGATGACGTAGCGGTTGAGTTTCATTTTGAAGGTGAGCTGGGTCAAAAAACTTCGATTGACGACCCTGGATCTCAATTGAGTAAGAAAACCTTCGTCTTTAAATGGGAAGCGGTTGTAGAGATATTCGGCGACGATGGTGCCAAGGACGGCATCACCGAGGTATTCGAGCCGTTCATTGTTGACGACATTCCCCATTTTATCGACATAAGAGGCCGATTTGTGAATAAATGCGATGTCGTAAAGTTTGAATTTTATAGGACTGTGACCCGTCAGGTTCCGAATATACGAATAAAACTCTTTTCTTGGGGAAGAAAAGAGTTTTATCTTGTATATCAGATTTCTGATCACTTGTTAACCTAGTTTTTTGAAGATCACAGTACCGTTGTGACCGCCAAAACCAAAGGTATTGCTCAATGCGTAGTTGATATTTCGTGGTTTTGCTTTGTTGAAAGTAAAATCAACATTAGGATCAACTTCCGGATCAAGGTTGAATTGGTTGATGGTGGGCGGAACGATGCTGTTTTTCATGGCGAGGATACATGCAATGGCTTCAACCGCCCCTGCTGCTCCAAGCAAGTGTCCGGTCATCGACTTGGTAGCACTGATGCTGACTTTGTAGATGTGGTCTCCGAAAACTTTTTTGATTGCTTTGGGTTCGGCAATATCGCCTAATCCCGTAGAGGTACCATGAACATTGATGTAGTCAATATCTTCAGGCTTAAGACCTGCATCATTCAACGCTCTTCTCATGACAAGTGAAGCGCCTCCTCCTTCCGGATCGGGGGCAGTCATGTGGTAAGCATCGGTAGACATTCCTCCGCCAACAAGCTCTGCCCAAATGGTTGCGCCGCGTGCGATGGCATGTTCATACTCTTCAAGGATCAAAGCGCCGGCCCCTTCACCCATTACAAATCCATCCCTGTCCTTGTCGAATGGACGGGAAGCGGTTTTAGGGTCATCGTTGCGGGTCGACAGGGCATGCATCGCATTGAAACCTCCTACACCTGCCTGGGTAATGGCGGCCTCTGAGCCTCCGGCAATAAAAATATTTGCCTTACCTAAACGAATGTAAGTGGCAGCATCAATCATGGCGTGGGTAGCAGATGCACATGCGGTGACGGTAGTGATGGTTGGACCTCTGAAACCGTACTGCATGGCGATGTTTCCACTGGCCATGTTGGCAATCATTTTGGGGATAAAGAAAGGTGAGAATCTTGGATTGTCCGGATTGTTATTAAACTCGGTAACAGATTGGAAAAAGGTATCCAATCCGCCGATACCAGCCCCCCAAATAACGCCAACTTCGTCTCTGTCGATTTTGGAGAGATCCAGACCTGAGTTTTCAATGGCCTGATTTGCAGCAATGTATGCATATTGTGCATACATATCGTGCTTCTGCACCTCTTTCCGGTTCAGGTAATCATTCGGATTGAAATTCTTAATCTCGCAGGCAAATGTTGTTTTGAACTTGGAGGCATCAAAACGAGTAATGGGGCCTGCACCGCTGACCCCATTCCTTAGGCCTTCCCAATACTCTTCAACATTTTTGCCAAGCGGGTTGATTGTGCCAAGTCCGGTAACAACAACTCGTTTTAATTCCATATTGATTTTTAAGACCTTACTGATTTGTTACTTCGCGTTTTCAGTGATGTAAGTGATAGCGTCACCAACGGTGCCGATTTTTTCTGCTTGATCATCAGGGATAGCAATGCCAAACTCTTTTTCGAATTCCATGATTAACTCTACAGTGTCCAAAGAATCTGCGCCTAAATCGTTTGTGAAGGACGCTTCTGTAGTTACTTCGCTCTCGTCAACACCAAGTTTATCAACAATGATTGCTTTTACCTTAGCCGTAATGTCAGACATAATTTTTTAATTTTACGTGGTTACTATTTTTAAATTTACACACTGAATTTTTCAGCGATTGCAAAGAAACGAAGAAACAAAATTATCTTCCAAATATTTGTTAAAGAATGTAGCGGTTTTTACCTCAAAATAACCTTATTCCAAATTGTGTGGAATAATAGGGTCGAAAATTCAAAAAATACTGTATTGTAACTACATGAATATGAAAAAAATAGCTATACTTGCTTCGGGATCAGGTTCAAATGCGGAGAATATTATCCGCTTTTTTCAACATCATCCAAACATCATGGTTGATTCTGTCTGGAGCAATAAACAAGAGGCGTTTGTACTGGAAAGAGCTGAGCGCCTGAAGATAGAAGCCCATTATTTTTCAAGAGATGAATTCATATTAACCGATAAGTTGTTCAATGAATTTGAAAAGCGAGGGATTGATCTGATCGTTCTCGCCGGATTCCTGCTGCTTTTGCCGCAAAAATTCGTCCGGCATTTTATGATTGTCAATATTCATCCTGCCTTACTCCCTTCATATGGAGGAAAAGGCATGTATGGAGCGCATGTTCACAATGCCGTAATTGCCAACAAGGAGCGTGAGTCAGGCATTACAATTCATCTGGTAGATGAGGTATACGACCACGGCAAAGTCCTGTTTCAGGCTAAATGCAGCGTTGAACCGCATGATACGCCTGAATCCCTGGCCTCGAAGATTCATGAACTCGAAATGGAACATTTTCCCCGCACCATTGAGGCGTTATTATCAGGGAGCAACTAAAGTGACTAAAGTGACTAAAGTGACTAAAGTGAGCTAAAGTACTTCGCCACTATCAACAACTGT
>JBBIUJ010000154.1:0-9476 GCA_037440345.1 Prolixibacter sp. | reverse complement strand
CTATTTTTGTCTGATATATCCATCGATCAGATCATCAATGAAACGTAAATTCCTGGCTTTCATACTACTGCTGTCCAGCATCCAATCTTATTCACAACTTAATACTGATCACTATTTTTACATAGCTCGGAGCAGGATCTATTTTGGCAATTATGTCAGCGCCATCGAAAATTTCAATATAGTTATCAAGTTAAGACCTTACCTTCCTGAGCCATACTTTTACCGTGGCATGGCCAAACTTTATATCGACGATTTCAGGGGTTCAAAAACTGATTTTGACAAAGCCATCGAAATTAAACCCTATTATCCTGAAGCCTATATGTATCGGGGGATGGCCAATTACGAAATGAAAAATTTCAAAGAGGCCTTGAAAGACTACTCCAACGCGCTCGAATACAACCCGGAGGATCCCAATATCTACAACAACAGGGGAATCACCAAGATCGCCATGGAAGATTTCGATGGGGCCATAGCCGATTATACCAGATCTATCGAACTGAAACCAGGAACGGCCAATACCTTTCTGAACCGAAGTTCTGCCAAACAAATGAAAGGGGACCTGGATGGCGCTATCAAAGATTGTGACGCTGCAATCAAGATCAGGCCCCACTTTTCCAGCGCCTATTTGGTCAGGGGCATTGCTAAATTTGAAAAGAAGGATTTTGCAGGCGCTTTGAAAGATTATGATCTCTGTATCCGACTGGATCCAAAAACATCACAGGCATACGTCAACCGGGGCATTGTCAAACATCAGCTCAACGATTTAACGGGTGCCATTCGTGACTATGACATGGCCATTCAGCTAGATCCCAACATTTCAGCCGCATGGCTGAACAGGGGCATTGCAAAAGAATCACTGAAAATTGCGGGCTCTGAAAAGGATTTGGCTATGGCAGCCGAACTCGATCCGAAATTTGCCTCCTTTAAAAAACGGTTGGATGTAGAGGAAGAGAAAGAGAAACAGAGACGGCAATATGGATTTGTGCTCCCGAACCCTGGACAAAATCCCAACCAGGCACAAAATATCCAAAAAACAAACAAACAAAACAGCCAGGCAAAGGGGCAGACAAGCAACAATATTGCAGCTGCTCCGGGCAACGCGAGTGTTTCATTGGCCGACACCACTGCCTATAAACAGGAGTCAAAAAGCGGACCGGTTACCCAGAATCGAAGAAGAAGAAATATTGTGGTGGCAGACGATGGAAAAATATCTGAAACAGACATCAAGGATGGCATGGTTCAAAATAAAAATGTCAAGATTGTTATGCAACCCGACTTTGTTATCTCAGTTTTCAACAAAGATTCTGTCGATTACAACCGGTTGCAGTATTACAACATGGAGATCGAGTCGCTCAATACAAAAAACAACAACGACCCGTTCCTGATTATTTCCAACAAACCATTTGCCTACCAATCCATTCATAAAGAGACATTTAAAAATTTGCTTGAAGTCTGGAACAACGAGATCTCAACCAACAAGAAAAATTCAAATGCCTATCTCAACAGAGGCATTATCCTGGAACAATCTGAAAATTTCAACGGTGCTATCCGCGATTTTTCGAAGGCAGTTGATTCGGATAACCGGAACCTGCTGGCATACTTTTGCCGCGCCAACTCAAGGGCCAAAATGGTCGATGTGATTCGTTCGGAGGGCTCTCTTCCTGAACCGGAAATTCTTACCATGAACGGAGGGAAGACAACCATTGCAAATAAAACCGGAGAGATAAAAATTCTTGATTATGAAGATATTATCAAGGATTACGAATCCATTTTGTACATGAATCCCGGTTTTATATTTGCCTGGTTCAACATGGCCAATACCAAGGTGAAAAAGCGGGATTATCTTAATGCCATCGACGACTACACCAAAGCCATCTCGATGGAACCGGATTTTAGCGAAGCCTATTTTAACCGAGGATTGACACGTATTTATATGAACGATCTTGAAGGAGGAGCTTTGGATCTCAGCAGGGCAGGCGAACTAGGCCTTACTGAGGCATACAATGTGATCAAACGATATTGCAATTAATGGGTTATGTCAAATCAACCATTAGCTGAAAGACTCAGACCTGTCACCATCGATGGTTTCATCGGACAAAAACACCTGGTGGGAGACGATGCAGTTATCCGGAAAATGCTCGCATCCGGACGCCTCTCCTCATTTATTTTGTGGGGACCTCCCGGAGTTGGCAAGACAACGCTGGCAAAGATCATTGCCAATACCATGAATCGCCCCTTTTATATCCTGAGCGCCATCAATTCGGGAGTTAAAGATATCCGCGATGTCATTGAGAAAGCGAAAAACAATCAGTTTTTCAGCGCCAAAAATCCCATACTTTTCATCGATGAAATTCATCGTTTCAGCAAGGCACAGCAGGATTCGCTGTTGGCAGCTGTCGAGCAGGGTGTCATTACATTAATTGGAGCTACCACAGAAAACCCATCTTTCGAGGTGATTTCCCCCCTCCTCTCCCGCTGTCAGGTTTATATCTTAAAATCGCTGGAAAAGGAAGATTTGCTGTTACTACTTGACAGGGCTATCCACACAGATACAGAACTATCTAAAAAAGACATTGTTATAGAGGAAAATGAAGCGCTGCTTCGTTTTTCGGGGGGTGATGCAAGAAAGTTGCTTAACGTTCTGGAGCTTGTCCTGAATGCCTCAGGAGAAGAGCAAATTGTTGTTACCAATGACATGGTAACCGAACGATTGCAGGAAAATCTCGCACTTTACGACAAGAATGGTGAGATGCATTACGACATCATCTCAGCTTTCATCAAAAGCATCCGGGGTGGCGATCCTGATGCTGCCGTTTATTACCTTGCCAGGATGCTGGAGGGCGGGGAAGATGTAAAATTTATTGCCAGAAGGTTGTTGATCCTGTCGGCCGAAGATGTCGGATTGGCAAATCCAAATGCTTTGCTCCTGGCCCAAAGCACTTTCGATGCGGTTCATAAAATTGGCATGCCCGAATCGAGGATCATCCTTTCGGAATGTGTCATCTACCTGGCCACTTCACCCAAAAGCAATTCGGCCTACTCAGCCATTGATGAAGCATTGGCAGAGGTGAAACTTTCAGGACACCTTCCGGTACCTTTGCACTTGCGCAATGCCCCGACTAAGCTTATGAAAGATTTGGGATATGGCAAAGAATACAAATACGCCCACTCCTATGAAGGCAATTTTGTTGATCAGGATTTTCTTCCCGAGAAGATTAAAGAGAAACGATTTTACAAGCCACAGCAAAACCCTACCGAAGAAAAAATACTGGAGAGACTACGACTCTGGTGGAAATCACGATTTAGTTAATCATACAACTGATAATCATACAGTTGATTATTCAGTTGGCGTACGCTCCATATGCCTTAACAAAATTTAACTAATTCCTTAGTACTACAACTAATCTTTTAGTTGTATATTTGTTTTGTATTAATCGTTTTGCGCAAAACATCCTAAAAATTAAAGAAATGAAAACCAAAAAATTATTCCTCGGAACTCACAATCTAAGAGTTTAGCTTTTTTTTAACATTTAAAACTAATTTTTTAGTTTTTTAACGAAAGAAATAGTTATATAATTTTGATTCCTACTTTCCAATCTTTAACTTTGTTAGCAGGTCAATATAACTGCTAATGAATTATAATACATCCAAATGAAAGAACTTACCCGCGCTGAAGAGCAATTGATGCAAATACTCTGGAAAATTAAAAATGGGTTTATCAAAGACCTGATTGACAAGATTCCTGAGCCGAAACCTGCATACAATACGGTTTCAACTTTTATTCGGATTATGGAAAAAAAGGGATTTGTCGGGCATACCGCATATGGGAAAACGCACGAATATTATCCATTGATCTCGAAGAAAGAGTATACGAAACTATTCATGAAAGGATTGATCAAAAATTATTTTAGCAACTCTTTTCAAGAGATGGTCTCTTTCTTTGCCAAAGAGGATAAAATGAGCATTAGTGAGCTTGAAAAGCTATTACAGGAGGTTAAAAAAGATTTGGAAAGAGAAAAAAAGTAAATCCATGAGCACAACAGTTATCAATTTTGTATTTGAATCGGGTATTAGCCTGATCATCTTCACATTGGTTTACTTGCTGTTCCTCCGCAAGGAGACGTTCTTCGTACTCAACCGGCTCTATTTATTGGCTGCTGTTTTATTCTCCGTTTTACTTCCTTTTATTCATTTTCAAGCGAATAGTGCTTTACCATCCGTCATGTTGGGAGAAGTCACCGTCACTGCCATGAGATATCAGAATTTGTTGCAAACTGTAACCGTTTACGGGACCAGACTATCCGGTGCATTTGAGCAAACAATCCGTTCAATAGGAGTAATCCGGTTGATCTACCTGTCGGGAACGGCGATTTTTCTCCTTCTGTTTTTATACCGGTTATTGCAGATTACCTCGTTGATACTGAACAACGAAAGTGAACAAAAAAACGTGATCAGGATTGTAAAAATCGACCGTGATACAGCCCCATTTTCTTTTTTCAATTTTGTTTTTGTCAACAGGAATAATTTGGATAGTCCCGGAATGAAAGAGATGGTTGCCCACGAAACGGAACATGTCAGACAAGGACACTCCTTCGACGTGGTATTTCTGGAGTTGTTAACTATTTTGCAATGGTTCAATCCCTTTATCTGGCTTTTAAAAAGGTCGGTCAGGGAAAACCATGAATTCCTAGCCGACCACGGCGTTTTAAAACCGGGCATTAGCTCGGCTGCCTACCGACTGTTGTTATTGGGCAGCTCTTTTGAGCAACAACCGGTGATTGCAAATAATTTCAATTACTCCTTAACCAAAATTCGTATCAAAATGATAACTCGAATAAAATCCCCAAAAACAGCTACCTTGAAACTTTCATTGGGACTTATTGTATCTGCCGCATTACTCATGAGTTTTGCCTTCGACAAAGAGCAATATACCATTCCAGATAGCAAAACAGTTGCTCAACCAACCGAAACGGTAGCAAGCAAGCAACAAGAGACAAAGCAATCAAAAACGAAGGTTTATCAAACTGTTGAGCAAATGCCTGAGTTCCCTGGCGGGGAAAAAGCTTTAATGACCCACATCGGGAAAGAGGTCAAATACCCCGACGATGCTTTAAAAGCAGGAATTCAGGGCAAAGTATTTGTAAATTTTGTGATTGACAAAGATGGAAACATATTAAATCCAAAAATTGTCAGAAGTGTCAATCCAAGTCTCGACAAGGAGGCGCTCCGGGTTATTGGCACTTTGCCCAAATGGACTCCGGGCAAACTGAAAGGCAAAAATGTAGACGTTTCATACACGATTCCAATCAATTTTAAATTGAAATAATCCTTAACTTTCTATTCCGTTCCGGAAGTAACCATTTCCGGAACGGATTTTTTTTGAATTTTAACATAACATTGCGCTTGGTTTAACACAATTTAACTATCATCATAGTTATACGACTAATTAAATAGTTTATATTTGATTCGGCTTTACCTACCACCATATAAAACGATTATAATACTTGAGATTGATCGCTATTTCCGAATAAAGAAATAAAAACAAAGTTTTTAGAAATCTAAAGAAGGAAATCATAATAAGGGAACTTAACCAATTCTTTTAACATGTGTAGAATATTGAAATTATCAGTTCTGATTTTTCTACCATTTTATTCATTTGCGCAGAAGATCGATCAGCTGAATCAAAACAACCAGAATAACAAAGAGTTGCAAGTAATTGATTCTTTACTATTAATTAGCGCATCTGCCCCCGGTCTTTATCTCAAACAGGGCCTTGTTCATGAAAAAAGATTTGAGTATGCAAAAGCTTTAAAATCTTTTGAAAAAGCTTATCAATTAGACTCTACTCAAATAGCTATTCTGGACGAACTGGCCGAAACAAACAGCAATCTAGGCAACTATCGACGGGCCCTGCCCTACTATAAAAAGCTGTTCAATCTCGACACTTTAAATACTGTCAATGCGATCAGGCTCTCAAGGGCATTTTTCAATATCAGAAATTATCAGGGACCTTTTCAAATTCTTTTCAACGCTTATCAACGCGACAGCAGCAATGTTTATGTAAACAAACAACTCGCCTTTTCGGCCATGCGAACCGGAAACGACAGCCTTGCCATTGAACTATATACCAAGGTTATCCCTCAAAATCCAACTGATCTGAACAACTATACCAACCTTGCATACCTTTATCAAAGGCATGACGCGTATGATCAAGCTGTTCAAACACTTGAATATGGCATATCGGCCTTTCCCGAAGAGACCATGCTGTTCAACAGACTTGGGGACCTGCATTATTCCAAAAGAAACTACAACAAAGCAATCGAACAATATGAAAAGATACTTGCAGCCGGGGATTCCTTACCCGGTGTGATCAAAAATCTTGGGATCTGTTATTATTATGAAAAGGAGTACAAAAAAGGGATCGAATTACTTGAAAAGAGCCTGACGCTTGCTCCCAATGATCCGGTAGCCAGCCTTTTTATAGGGCTATGCTACAAGAACCTGAAAGACAACGATCAGAGTCTCGCTTATCTGAATTTTGCCGCCAAAATTGGGATACCTTCTTTTATGTCGGATATCTACAATCAATTGGGAAATATCTACACTGAAAAGAAAACATACGGAAAATCTATCGAGTACCTAAAAAAGGCCTATCAACTGGATTCTACCAAGGTCGATATCCTTTTTAAAATAGCCAACAACTATGATGTCTGGCTAACAAAGGACAAATCCCAGGCATTACGGTACTACAATGCCTTTTTAAAATCAGGGAAAGAGAAAAGTGATTACAACAGGCAACTTACCAAATACGCATTGGAACGCAAGGAGAAAATAAAAAAGTAAATGAAGAATATCTTTCAATCCTGCAATAATATCACTGTACTACAGTCATATTTATGCGGCTTATTCGTACCCTGATTTTGTTGCAACCTGGCCTTTAACATAGAGAAATATTTTATTAATCCCTTTCAAATTAAACAAGATGACAAAAAAAAACCGAAACCTAAAGACCATTATTAGCATTTGTAGCTTACTAATCTGTATTACGCTTTTCTCCAACCGCCTGCTGGCATCCTCCCCTTTGGGAAAATACCAGGTCAGAGGTGTGGTCACCGAAGCGGAATCGGGTAAAACAATACCTTACTCCACAATTACCGTTCAAAATAATAAAGGCATTATCAAGCGTCTGGCAAGTGACGCTAACGGCAAATTTGATTTTACCGTCGATTCCATTGGAAAGTATGTTATTGTTATACAATCGATTGGATTTCAATCAAGCAGAAATAACCTCAACATAGATGCAAAAACCACCAAAACAGAACTCGGCGCTATAAAACTAATGACCGGTAGTGAGAAAATCGGCGAGGTTGAAGTGGTTGCCCAGAAACCGCTGGTAAGGACTGAGGTGGACAAAATCATCTATAGTATTGAAGCCGATCCGGAGGCAAAAACCACGAATGCACTTGAAATGCTGCGAAAGATACCGCTTGTAACTGTCGATGGAGAGGATAATATTCAAGTTAAAGGCGCTTCAAATTTCAAAATATTATTGAACGGAAAGAACTCTTCTATGTTGTCACAGAATCCAAAAGACGTATTACGAAGCCTTCCGGCAAATACCATCAAAGACATCGAAGTCATCACCAATCCCTCCTCTAAATATGAAGCAGAAGGCACCGGAGGGATCATTAATATCATCACCACCAAAAAACAGCTGGATGGTCTGATGGGAAGGGTAAATGCCGGAGTTGATACCCGGGGAGGTTACAACGGGGGCCTCTATGCTACTTCTAAAATTAAAAAATTAGGATTTTCCCTCAACTACTCATACAACAAATTTATTCAACCAATAAATGAGAATTACTCGAACCGTGAAAATTTGATGAGTACAACCAACAGATATTCTGAATCTTCCGGATTCAATAAATACAATGGTACTTCCAAAATGGCCATGGGAGAGGCAAGTTATGAAATTGACTCGCTAAATCTTATTAGCCTTTCATTCTGGGGGTATACAGGCGATTATATCATAAATGGAGAACAGTCGACACGTGATTTTGATGTGAACAATACCCTTACCAGACAGCTTAACAACCTATCAAATTCAACAAACAGTCGTGGAAGTCTCTCTGGCAACATAGATTATCAACGCACTTTTAAAAAGCCGGATAAATCATTTACTGTATCCTATAAACTTGAAAGATCGCCCATGAATACGGACGGAGAGAACGAAATAGTCGGAATTCTCAACTACAACTCCTACCGCCAAAGATCTGCCAATGAAGCTTCAGGTACCGAACACACCTTTCAACTCGACTATTATGATCCGCTGACAAAGATGCACCAGATCGAAAGCGGGATCAAATATATTTTGCGGCAAAACATAAGCAATTCGAATATTCTTCGCTATGATGCAACTCAGAATGAGTGGATCCAGGATATGACCCGAAATAACAAGCTTGATTATGACCAACATATTTTTGGGGCCTATGCCGGATATGTGTTAAAAATCAAGAAGGTTAGCATCAAAACAGGCTTGAGGGCAGAAGGGACCTATAACGATGGTTATTATAGTTCAGTCAAGGATACAACTTTTAAAAACAGGCTGTTCAATATTATTCCTTATGTAACTATCTCGAAAAATCTGGACAAGGGCCAGAACGTCAAATTATCTTATACACAAAGGCTTTCCCGTCCAAGTATTTACTATCTGAATCCATATATCAATGATACGGATCCATTAAATATCTATTTTGGTAATCCGAATCTTGATGCAGAAGTCTCCCATACATTCGACCTTTCTTACGGAAAATTCTCAAACAAATACAATATTAACCTTAGTTTGAATGGCGCCCTGACGAATAATTCGATCGTTTCGCTGCAGACCATTAACGCTTCAGGAGTAAAGACATCTACTTATAAAAATATAGGCAAAAACCAAAATTTAGGCGGCTATCTATATGGTTCTCTCAGGCCAAACGCAAAACTCACCATTAACACAAATGTAGGAATCAGATACTCAATTCTCGAAAGCAATGATGGCCGCAATTTGAAGAATGAGGGATTTTCCTACAACGGCTCACTCAATATGCGTTACACGATGTGGAAAAACGGATCTGTTTCCGGTTATTTCGGAGTTTACTCTCCAAGTATTATGCTACAAGGGAAATCTTCGATGTTCTGGTATTCCAACATCAATGCTTCACAGGAATTATTCAAAAAGAAATTCACCGCAACACTTTCTGTATCAGATCCGTTCAGGAGTAAAGTCAAATATGAATCCACCGTTAGCGATCCAACATTTAATCAAAAAAGCACTTACCTTTACTCGAACAGGATGGTCAGGGTTAACCTCTCCTACCGGTTTGGACAGGTAAAAGGTGAAGTAAAGAAAGCAAAACGCGGAATTAAAAACGATGACCTAAAAAGCGGTGAGAACGGCAATGGAGGAACCCAAAGTACACAGCAATAATTAG
>JBBIUJ010000153.1:0-9493 GCA_037440345.1 Prolixibacter sp. | reverse complement strand
CAAATGCTGATTTGATAGAACATATTTTTTGACAAGTCCAACATAACGAAGATAGACCATCGGTTTTCTCCTTCTTTGAATCTCCTTGCGACGTTTCCTCTTTTCTGGCTGCTTCATGACTTTTAGAATTTGATCAATCCTACAGAAAGAGAGATGTTCATTTTCAGGGATGGCCTTAAATAATTGCTGAACATAAGGATCTCCATCACTTCTGCATTGAATGGTAAAGGCGATCCTCAAACCTTCCTGCTTATTGGGGCGAACCCTGATTTTTTCTGTCAGAATCCCTTTCATGGCTTCCCGGTACAATCTTCTTGGGCAATCCCGATCATAGGTAAAATTGACTGGAATGGAGAACCAGAATTCGAGTAAATCCTTGTCAAGTAGTGGATATCTGTAGTTGAAACCATAGCGTTCAGCGTAGATTGCCCAGCTATCCATGCGCTCGCAGAGGTGATAGATTTCTAACAGATTCAGCGCAAACCGGGTGCGGTTACCGTATCCGAAATGGAGTTTTCTCTTATGAAAAATAATTGTCTTCCAGTTTTTTAGAATAAATCTAGTTTTTAATAATCGAAGATTTGACCAGTCTGTATATTGGGCTTTATAGACATGAATCAGGTTAAATGGTATCAGGGAAGGCAATACTTCAACCACCAATTGCTTGCTTCCAGATCTTATTCCTGATTTGATGATGAATTTCGCCAATGTTCTCCACTGAAAGGTAAAGAAAAGATGATTGAACACTTCCCGGTTACCCAATGATACAAATTCATCTCCACCCCAGCCGCTGAAAAGTGCTTTCACTCCATCCCTACCAGCCATTTTCATGATTGGGTGTTCGATCGGCATTTCGGCAAAGTCGGGAAGAAGATCATCAATGACTGACTCATTTTGCAAAGGTTTTACATATCTGACAACTATACCCTTTTCCGCTGAAAACGCTTCTATATATTCCCTTTCATCTATTCCTATATAACTGCCTTCAAATTTTTCAGGAGTCCAGGAATATCCACTCAATTCGGTTTTATCCGCAGTGATATCGGCCAGTATTGCTGCAATGCCGGTCGAATCAATTCCTCCACTCACATGGACCCCATTTTTCCCTCGTTCCATACGGCTGTATGTGGCCCTAATTATCAACTGCCTTATTTTAAGAACGGTATCGTCAAATGAAAGAATTTTGTTCTTCCGGATTTCTTCCGGTTTCCAGTATTTGGTTGTTATAGTTTGGTTTGAAGAAAACGTAACGAAATATCCGGGTATGATCTTAAAGATGTTCTTAAATTCCGTTTGCGTATATTTCCCATTAAAACGAAATAACTCATTGATAAATTTTTCTTCAAAAAGAGCTGTGGTCGTCAGACCAGAGGAAGCCAATCCATATTGATGAGAAGCAAAAACCAATCGATCTCCCTGAAAAAGATAGGTCAGAGGCCGTGAGCCTATATGATCGCGGAATAGATGGACTTCCAGTTTTCTCCTGTCAATTACAGCGGCAGCAAAATCTCCGTTCAGGTGATTGGCACAAGATAGGCCGTAAAGACGATAAGCTTTGGTAAAAATCTCTTCAGAAGTAGAACCATCCGGGAGTTCCAACGAATTGTCCGGATGGTAAATACGAGCATCGGCCACCACCATCAACTCCTCATCCACCAGAATACCAGCGTAGGGCTTTCGTTTGGGATGGTGGCAAAATCCAAGAGCCACATTTCCTTTCACAACTGTCTGAATGACGAAATCTTCCCAACCAACCGCATTTGCCAGAGAGTTCATCTCATCTTGCCGTATCTCCTTACCCTTAAAATCGATAATGCCAAAAATAAAACTCATTTGAAACAATCTTTTGTTTATTCCTGTGCAGGAAAAATTATCAGCTTAATCTTGATTGTCAATTCTTTATTCTATTTTTAAATACTATAGATCTCCTTGTAGGCTGTCCTTCCTTTCGGGGTAAGGTAAATATTGTGGGAAACTAGCCAGGCATGGGCAATTAACTCCTTACCATCTTTCATCTGCAATCCAAAATAAAGGGTTGAAACTATCTTCCTGCGCTGAAGCATCAATCTGGCAGCGAATGACCTGACCAGGCAAACATTTTTCCATAGGGCCAATTTATTGGCACGATATACTGCCTCTCCAATTTTTTTCAGCAAACCGGAATCAAATTCCTGTTCCGGTATTTCCAATGGTTTGATCCTTTTGATATAATATTTAAAAGGCATCAAAAGGAGCAGTTTGGAGTATAACAGACAGAACAGCGCCTCAAAAAGGAGCCATCTTTCATCAGGTAAGAGCCGGTAAAATTTAACCAGATATTTCATTTCTGAGGACAATGTTGAAATCGACAGATCTGTTCAAAAATGCCTCTACCTCTTTTTCACATTGATTCTTTTTCACATCAAATTCATACAAAAGAATTTGGGTAATTTCCTCCATGGTCTTGGGCTGTTCGATCAGTTCCCAGATTCGTTTTCCAACAGGGTTTAAACCAAAGTATTGTCCTTTTTCAAGGTGCATCATCACTTGGTTATCGTCCAATTCTCCGTCAATAATTTGCTCGTTTCGGCTGTATTTTTCCATATTTTGCTTTTTGATCAATGTTAAGCTTATTTGTTCAACCCCTTCGGGGCTGGGTTTCTACTCCTTTTTCTTGTCCATGGGCTTCACCCATGCACGGTATGGAGAACACTAACTGTGACAGTCCCGAAGGGATAGATCCTTCACGCAAATCTTTACACCGTCAGCGTTCCCTCATCATCAATATACCCAAACTCTTTCATGGTATCGTAATTGTATTCCATAATCCGGGCTATCTGTTCTTCCGATAGATAATCCCGGTAATTCCCTATTTTCCCTTTCCAAAAGAAACTTTTGCACAACTGCATTTTTTCATTAAAGCCCTTCTCTTGTTCCATTTGCTGTAATCGCTTAAAATCACTATTACTTATGGCCCTTCCCAAACATTCTTCATTATAGTCTAATCCCAGAAATGTGAGAATAGAGCCAAAGGCCGAAAAAGGATCCCGAAGCATATCTTCGTATCGCGCAATTTGCATAGGAATCTGAGTTTGCGACTGCCAACTTTTAATGTGGCTTTTCCACGAGAGCAGTTTCTGTCGAAGCTGTCCGGTCTTGTTCCCTGCAATAAATGATTTCTCATCCAATAAGAAACGGACCTTATTATCTACTTCCCCGGCACTATGGTTAGCATATGATACACACACATCCAGGGGATTGCGTACAAAATAGATAGCACACCTGCTTACTTCTTCCGGGAAAAGCGGCTCTCCGTTTATATTCAGGGTATAAGCGTCGTGAGCTTTTTTGTAATTGACTTCTCCGGAATTTTCAGAAATCTGTGATAAAATCCGGTACATATCAGGTCGGTAAAGTTCCACCTCATCTGGGGTCAGTTCAAATGGGTTCATGCCAATTACTTCCTCAAAACCAATGGAATCGCTTGCGATTGGTGCGGATTCAATCTCTTCAAGAGATAATGGGTGCCGTGCTTTAGTTATATAGTTTGCCAGAAACATGCGAAACCAGGTATTCCCTGATTTTGGATAAGAAACCAGCCAAACAAGGTTTTTCATCTGACAAGCTCCTTTTTGATATGCTCCATGGCTGAATAAATATCACAAATCTGAGGACGCACAATTTGGGTCACCCGAACAGTTTCGGCTAGATGAAACAATTGTTTAAAATAGGATTTTCTCGTTTCGGGCATTCCTTTCAAATAGCATTTCCGGTAAATCTGATTGCGTAACGCGTTGTATTTGCCCAATCCGCTGAGTTCGTTAACCTCGAACCTATCTTCATTGTGTTTGCCAAGAATAAAGATATGATCTAAATGATGTTCGGATGAGAAAACCTCATGGTTAGGAAGGTAAAATTTCTCAATGGCAGGTCTTATTTTTTCGAAGTTATCATTCTCAATCTTCAATTTTTGAAGCGAGTCGTCCCACAACTTGTTACAGGTTTTAATGGGGATAATTGTTGTTTCCGCTTGGCAAATCCGGACCGGAGTAATGTCATCGTTCATAAAGCACCCGCCGTTTTGACAGAAAGCAGCTGTGATTGATGATTTGCCTGTGCCTGAATGTCCGCAAATAATTATACCTTTTCCCTCGTATGCAAACGAACTACCGTGAAAAGGCAGAATTCCCTGCTGATGCAATACCGCGCCTAACACTGAGCCTTGCAAGAAAAGTTTTATGGATGCCATATCTATATCTTCATGTGTACAAATACTTACCTTATTCCCATCTTGCACGCGATAACTGGCAACATTATGAACCCTTAAAACAAAATCATTTTCATCCACCTGCAAGTGAGGATAAGATAAACGGGGAACTGAGAGATGGCCTACATCTTCCTTGACAACCCTAATACACTCCAGTTCAACAGGAAAGTTCAAATCCATTTTATATAAAAAATCTTGAGGTTACGAATAACTGTATTTACTTTCCCTAAGGTTACCAATAACCCCAGATTGAGTCTTGTCTACATCCAAATCTACAACCTCAGGTGTTTGCCATACTCTTTTTTCGGTGTTTTCGTTTTCCATAATGAGATACATTAAAATTTTAATTGTATTTTTTATCTAAATAATTGGTTAATTGTTGTTTGAAATATTTGCAAATTAGGAATTGTTTTCTTCTTTTCAAATATTTGCAGGTTAATAAAGCTGTCTCGTTTAAGACAGGGAACAATATATTCAACAGTTTTTTCAGGTAATTGTTTAACTGTTGATACTTTTATTAGGGAATTTCTCCGAATTTCATAGGAACAGCTGATACATACATAATTTTCCAATTTGCCATTCAACGCTTTTTGCTTATTGAGCGCTTCTTTTTGCTGTCGAGTAACCAAAAATGACTCGGTGGCCAGATTTTGTTTGGTGGGGAAGGTAGTTTTTAAACCCTTCCGATTCGCCGCTCTAAGCTCTATGCTCTCTGGCATCTTCTCACCCTCGTTTTCACATTCAAACAATTTCATATTAGTTAGGTTCATTGTCCTTTCCATAATTCAGGGTGCACAAACTGTGCACCTTTTATTAATCCCCAGTATTTGCAATGATATGCCGGAATAAAACTGTCGTTGTAAAAAAACATGTTTACTTTGATGACCTCACCGTCGCAAGTGCCGATCTTCAGGCCATCGCTATCGTCAACAATTACTCCAGCTGCAAGGGTCTGCTGTTCCTTTTTTACAACAGTGGCATCTAAAAGTTTCAATTCGTTCCCATTAAAAAAGGAAATTGCCCCTTTGTTCCATGGATTACAGGCTTTAATCAAGTTACAGATTTCGATGGCAGCCATTTTATCCCAGTTGATTGTTACATCATCGGCACCGGGACGTTTATAGTAGGCTTCAAATATGTCAGAAGGTACACTCAAAGGTAGTAGAGGCATTTTGTGTGCGAGCAGGTTCAGGATAAATAATGCCCCTTCAACGCTCATATTGCTAAGGTATTGGTTAACCACCTCGTAGTTAAAGAAAGCCTGATTGGGAAGTTCTTTTGTCCAAACAACCTGCCCATCGTCGAATTTTTCAGTAAGTTGGTGAATAGCCAGTCCAATCTTATCTACACCATTCTTTAATTGCCAAAAAACAGGCACCGGCCCTTTAAATGCTGGCAGCGGCCCAAAATGGATGTTAAAGATCTCCTGAGAAGATCCTTGAATTTTACTCAACTTAATCAGTCGGGCGTAACCAATTATGAAACATGCATCGAAATTCCCTCCGTTAATCCACCTGTAGAGATCGGTTTCGATGTCCCTTTCTTCACTGAACGGGACATTGTATTGCCCGGCAAATCCTTTCGCCTTTTGGGCAACAAAGGAATCCTGTCCCATAGAAAAGAAAATATACACTTGCAACTTTTGGGTCACAAGTGTATATGCCAAAGGGATAAACAAATCGGAATTAGAGACAATACCAATTCTCATATGATCAACCTTTATCTGCTATCCTTGTGATGGAAAAATTCCATTCATGCTTATAATATAATTGATGGTAGTATAGGGCATCATGTTTTCATGGGCAAGGCCGCCGCCAACATTCCAAACAGCCCTAGGATCCAACTGAGAATCGGGAGTTGTTGAACCGGAAGGAAGTGATGCATAAAATTTCACATTGGTATAACCCTCACCATCGGGTACAGAAGCGGCCAACACTTTAGCGTCTGTAGGATCCGCCGTGGTGGCATTCGCGGACGAAGCATTTAATGCGTGGTTGTGCACTGGCATAGTTGCATTTGTCAATACCACCTCTTTTAGACCGCCAGTCTGAGCCAAAACATAATCAGTTCCCGTCGTTGAAATCTTTCCAGTACCTATCCCAACCCTGGTTTGAAGGTTGGGCAACTGGAAGGTAGAAATGCCATTACCTCCGAAATTAGTTCCTAAAAGCGCAAATAATGCCTGATTATCACTAATGTTTATTATACTTCCATCACAGAAATGCCATCCTCTTGGAGCAAAATTACCTCCAAATATTCTGATTTCGCCTAGATAATAGTCCATAATAACTAATTTTTAAGTTTCTCTTTCGTGTCATTTATTCCTCACGGGGTGGGAAAACCCCTTTTGTGGCTATACAGTAAACCAGAGCAATAAAGGGCATCCTGTTTTCGTGCCCTATACCTCCGCCTTCGGAACTAATGCTTAGAGGGTTGAGCCAAGTTGCCTGACCAGAAGATATTCCTGTATAAAACAGGGAGTTATAAGCATTCTTTGGAGCCTGGCTACTACTGGTTTGGATATTCGGATTACCGATAAAGTTGGTACCTGGAAGCATGGCATCGTATGAGTTTTTCACGTAAATTGGATGGTTATGGGTCGGCATGCTGTCACCTTTTAACGGAATAGTTTCAAATCCGCCTGTACTACCTATTGCGTAGGTATGAGGTTGTTGACCCTCTTTGATCCCGCATCCGATAATTGTCCGTCCATTCAGGTTGGGGAGCATAAATGTGACTTTCCCATCTCCTCCATAATTGATGCCAAGCAATGAGAACAATGCTACATTTTCTCTAATCTGCAAAGTTTGTCCGCTGCATGCTTTCCATCCATCGGAAGAAGGAATCCGATTATACGGGAAAATTCTGATTTCACCCAGATAATTGTCCATTTTTTTGTTTTTAGGGTTAAGAAAATAATTATTCAGGAGTAGGATATTCACCTTCGTAACAAATACAGTATTGCATGGCCAGGTAGGGCATCATATTGTCGTGCGGCATTCCTTGTCCATTTATACCTGCTAAAATCAGGTTGGGTGTTTCTGTCTGAGGCAAAATGTCAGAATAGGCATAGACACCAGGCTTACCTCCACTGCTGGTCTGTGCGAGGGGATTAGAGAGAAAAACTCCAGGCCCGGGCATATTCGTTCCTAAACTGGCCTCTGCACCAGAACGTTTGTCTGCAGTCATGGTGTGTGAATGTGAAGGCATCTCTTTAATAGTTAACGCAACCTCTTCAGTCCCGCCGTAAGCTCCGGTGCTCACTGTTCCACTAATAACAGTTCCCCCCAAAAGAGTCCTCCCGGGAAGATTAGGGACTGTAAAATAGCTTTTGTGGTCGGTCGGACCAAAGTAGTCCCCAATAACAGAAAACAAAGCGCTGAACGGCGCTATCGCGGTTTTGTCCCCGTTGCATGCTAGCCACCCTCGCGGGCAATAACCAAAGCCGAAGGCCCTGATTTCTCCAATAAATGCATCCATAAGTAATTTGTTTAAAAGGTTTAAGAAAAAATTATATAACAATAGGACTGCAAATCTGCGAAATGGCAAATTTGTAGTTTATCTGCATGACAAAAAGGGAGTCTTTGGTTTGGGTTTTGACAAATCACTGGCACCTAATTTTTTACAAAAAGGTCCAAAAGGCACATCTAAAGTATAAAAAATTCTGAAGTAAACAAATTTTTTGTCTGCTTAGTTCGTTTTGTCGAAAAAACAAATTGTCGTGATTGTTACAGAGTGAGATGGATTGTGAAAAATTCGAAAAAAATTTGTCCCTTATAGAAATATAACCCTAACTTAAGAAATCTGCCGCGGGGAGTACCACGATCGTCTTGCCTTCTTTTAGGATCTTGTCATGCTGGTGCATGGTGACAATGATACCTGAATCCATTCCGAAGAATTTCATAGCCTCAAACAAGCCATTCACCTCTCTGTCCCGATTGTCGGTGTTCATATCAAAACAAACCTGTAGGAGTTGTTCAACCTTTCCCTGCCTGGACAGCACAAAATCACATTCATAGCCTTTTTCACTGAAATAATTCAATATGAAAGATCTCCGTCTGAATTCCCAGAACATCATATTTTCCAATAAATGCCCGTCATTTTCCGAAAAGGAGACGCTTCCGACGTTAATCAGTGCGCTGTCTATCACGTACACTTTTTTAGGCGCAAGCATCTGAGCCTTGTAGGAATAGGAAAACCTGGGCATCAAATGGATCAGGTAACAGGATTCAAGATGGGAAAAGTATTCCAGCATGGTTGAGGCGGATTTTACACCGATGGTGCTTTTTAACTTGCTTGGACTGACTAGGTTTCCGACATTTGAAAACAGCCACGAGCAGAGCCTTTTCAAGGAAGAGACATCCCTGATGCCATACCTGACAGCAATATCCCGATGAATGATGTCGTCTATCAAGGCTGTGAGAACCTCTCTTTCCTTCGACTTCAAATATTCAGGAAAGCCACCCAGACGTATGAACTGTTCTATTGATTCCGAACCGGACTGAAGGCGCTCAAACCGTAAAAATTCCTTGTAGGAAAAAGGAAACAATTCCTTGTTAACATGCCTGCCTGTCAACTTTGTTCCAAGCTCCTGACTCAAAAGTGTCGCATTTGATCCGGTCAGGACAACCTGATAGCGCTGATCCAATTTTTGACGGACATACAACTCCCATCCTTCAACAACCTGTATCTCATCGAAAAAGAGTATTGCATATTCTGATTTAATAATAATTTCGTCCAACAACGCAAAATCGGATAGCTGAAAATCATACAATCGCAAATCGTCGAAATTGAGATAGAAAACCGTTTGTCGGTTTATTTTGACATATTGATGCAAAATGGTACTTTTCCCGCATCTTCTGATACCGGTAATAATCAATGCATGCGATGCCAATGTCGGCAATTCTTTCAGCAATTCACGTTCAAGACCTGTATCGCTCAGTTCGAGTACTTGTTTCTGGTCGCCGGCAACTCTTTCCAGTACAGACAATTTCATCGCTATCGTTGTTTATTTCGATACAAATGTAATATTTATTCCGATGCTAACGTAATAATCAAACTAACTCCTGTTCACTCAAAAATATCTTCCCAATATCTCGAATGGTCGCCGCGATTGGGGTGTACTCAAAACCGATGACCGATGAAATCTTTGAACCATCATAAACGGCAGTTCTCATTGAACTGCGGGCAGTCTCCCTGGTTAAGGCCGGTTGTTTGCCGGTCAGAATGGATGCCAGCCTGGAGGCT
>JBBIUJ010000152.1:0-9520 GCA_037440345.1 Prolixibacter sp. | reverse complement strand
TAATAAAGAAGAGATAAAACTCTTGACAGAGGTCACAGAAAACATTAGCTACGCATTGGAATCCATTGATATTGAAAGAGAAAGAAATATTGCTGAAGAAAAAATCAAAGATCACAATGAAAACCTGGAATTGAAAATTCAGCAAAGAACCGAACAACTCGCGGAAACCAACATAAATCTGCTGAAAGAAATTGAGGAAAGAAAAAGGGCGGAAGATGAAATAATGAAAGCCAGAAAGGAGTCCGAAAGAGCCAACATGGCCAAAAGCGAATTCCTGTCGCGGATGAGCCATGAATTGAGAACGCCGTTGAACTCTATTCTGGGTTTTGCGCAACTGCTTGAAATGGGTGAACTGAATCCCGGGCAAAAGAAAGGGGTACGTCACATCATGCGGAGCGGCAAACACCTGCTGGACCTAATCAATGAAGTTTTGGATATTTCAAGAATTGAAGCCGGTCAACTCTCCTTATCGCTTGAACCAGTACAAATCATCGGAGTCATCAACGAAATGACAGACCTGGTAAGCGGGCAGGCAGATGACAGGAAAATAAAGATTGAGCTTGTTAATTCCGTGAACAATTTTCTATTTCTGAAGTCTGACAAACAGAGATTAAAGCAAATAATGCTTAATCTGATTAACAATGCCGTCAAATACAACAGACCTGGAGGCTCAATACTCATAGAGACACAGGTCATGCCAAAAAATGAAAAGGGCATCACACCCGTCAGAATCCTGGTAAGGGACACCGGTTTTGGAATTGCAGAAGTGGATCTGCCAAAACTTTTCAATCCTTTTGAACGGATCGGTGCTGAAAAATCGGAAACAGAAGGTTCAGGCCTTGGTTTGTCCGTTGTTAAAAAATTGACCGATGCTATGGGCGGAGAGGTTGGCGTTAAAAGTGTTCCGGGAGAAGGAAGTACCTTCTGGGTCGAATTCCCGATGAGTGAGGAGTCGCCGGAAAGAGATAAAACCAGAAGTGAATTGGAAATGCGTGATCACGGATTGTCAGATAAAAGAGGAACCATACTCTACATCGAAGACAACATTTCGAATATTGAACTGGTTGAAGAGATGATTTCCTCACAACATTTGGATCTTACCTTGATTAACAATCCAAACGGAAGGATGGCCCTTCCTTTGGCAATTATGAACAAGCCGGATCTAATCTTCCTGGATCTTAATCTGCCTGATATTCATGGAAGTGAGGTTCTTAAACTTCTGCAATCGGATGAAAAAACCAACAAAATTCCGGTAATTGTCATCAGCGCCGATGCCATGCCGAGACAAATTGAGCGGCTTATGGCCTCCGGCGCCAAAAGATACATCACCAAACCGATTGATCTTAACCAGCTGTTGAAAATCATCGATGAATTTGTGGTTTAAGCCCTATGGAATTGATCAACAAAAGAAAAATTAATTACTATTATGATAGATCTCTCCTTAAAAAAAGCCAATATTCTGATAGTCGATGATCAGGTGGCCAATATTGAGGTTCTTGAAGGTTTCCTGGAGATGCAGGGTTATAGTAACCTTCTGTCAACCACCGACCCAAGAACAGTGGTTGAACATTACAAAAGTTTTAAACCTGACCTTGTTTTGCTTGATTTGACCATGCCCTACCTGTCTGGATTTGAAGTTATGGACCAACTTAAAAACCACATTCAGGACAAAACTTATCTGCCAATTCTTGTATTGACTGCAGACATTACAAACGAAACCAAATTAAAGGCTTTATCGGGTGGCGCCAGTGATTTTCTAACCAAACCATTCGATTTGCTTGAGGTTGGATTACGGATTAAAAATTTATTGTTATCCAGCTATTTACAGCAACAATTGATGGATCAAAACAGGATCCTTGACGAAAGAATAAATGATCGGACACGGGAGTTGATTGAAAAAAACAGGGAATTGCGTGCCGCCAAAGAGAAAGCCGAGGCAAGCGACAGGCTGAAGAGTTCCTTTATCAACAATATATCCCATGAAATCAGGACTCCCTTAAACGGGATCCTGGGATTTGGTCAAATATTGACCGATCCTAGTTTGGACGAAGAGGAAAAGAGCCAATACCTTAATATACTGAATGAAAGCAGTGAGCGACTGATCAATACTGTTACAAACTTTTTGGAAATTTCGATGATTTCTTCGGGAAATCTGGAGATGGATTTAAAAGATTTCTATCCTGAATTTGTGATCAATGAGATTGCAAGACACTACAACGAACAATGTGCAAATAAAAATATACAGTTCATTTTCGATCGATTACCTGAGATTCAGAATCTGAAAATCCACTCGGACAGTGAATTACTGATTAAAATCCTCCGGCATCTATTGGATAATGCCGTAAAATTCACTGATTCAGGCTCTATCACACTAAGGGTGGAATACAGGGAAAAGGAGCTATTATTCTCGGTGGAAGACACTGGTAAAGGAATTTCTGAGGAAGGTAAAAAATCAATATTCAACAGCTTCATACAGGAAGACAACTCCAGTACCCGTAGTTATGAAGGATGCGGACTTGGATTGTCAATCGCCAAAGGTTTGATTGAATTGTTGGGAGGTACCATTAGGGTTGAATCGGAGAAGGACAAAGGATCCACATTCTTCTTCACCGTTCCAATTCAGCCTCTTACCGAAGAACGAACAGAATTCACTAAACCGGACAAGAAAGAACCCTGTTTTAAAACCATACTCGTTGCTGAAGACGATGAGATCAATTTTATGTATATTAAAGCGCTCTTGAAAAGTCCGTTTACGCAAATCATTCATGCCGGAAATGGTGAGGAGGCAGTCAATTTATTTCAGGCCCATCCCGAAATATGTGCCGTTTTGACCGATTTGAAAATGCCTGTTATGGATGGTTACAAAGCTGCCAGAGCCATAAAAAACCTGCGCAACGATGTGCCTATTCTGGCCATTACGGCCTATTCCGGGAATGAGGACAAACAGCGGGCGATTGATTCGGGATGCGATGAATTCATCACCAAACCCATAAAAAAAGAGCTTTTACTCGAAAAGCTTGCAAAATATGGTATTTTAATCAGTAGCAAATCACTTTCCAATTGATCCGTTCGGGACTAAATCTACACCGATCCTCTGAGACAACCTTCATCTCCCATCCTATTTTTAGGAAGCTTTTTCTGAATACAACGGAAGAAATACCCTCGTGCAGGTAATAAAATACCTGCAAAAGGGTATTTCAAGGATCTTTTATGCTCCTCATTTTTGCAGTGTTGGATATTCAGTGAATTTCCGCAAATATTAAATCCTTAAAAAATTAAGTTATGCCAGAGCATGTTTTAAAATTCGAAACCCTGCAGCTTCATGCAGGCCAAGAAGTTGACAAAACCACAAATTCGAGAGCAGTTCCTATCTATCAGACAACTTCCTATGTTTTCAACAATTCGGAACATGCAGCCAACCTTTTTGGACTGAAAGAGTTTGGGAATATTTACACCCGGCTCATGAATCCGACAACGGATGTTTTTGAGAAACGGATTGCGGCGCTGGAAGGGGGCGTTGCGGCATTGGCTACCTCTTCCGGTCAGGCAGCCCAGTTCATTGCCCTGACCAATATTCTGCAGGCGGGAGACAATTTTGTTTCGACCTCTTTTGTCTATGGCGGTACCTACAATCAGTTCAAGGTACAGTTCAAACGTTTGGGTATCCAGGTGAAATTTGTTAATGGAGACTCTCCTGCAGATTTTGAAGAAGCCATCGACAATAACACGAAGGCAATCTACCTCGAAACGATCGGAAATCCTGAGTTTAATGTACCAGATTTTGAGGCAATAGCTGCTGTTGCTCAAAAACACAATATTCCTTTGGTGGTTGATAATACATTTGGCGCGGCAGGATATCTTTTCCGTCCGATTGAACATGGTGCCAACATTGTCGTTGAATCTGCTACAAAATGGATTGGCGGACACGGAACAAGTATTGGCGGGGTCATTGTAGATGCCGGCAACTTCAACTGGGCAAACGGGAAATTCCCCCAATTTACAGAACCTTCTGAAGGATACCATGGTTTAATCTTTTGGGATGTTTTTGGTGCCAATGGTCCTTTTGGTAACATTGCATTTATCATAAGAGCACGGGTTGAGGGACTTCGCGACTATGGCTCAGCATTAAGTCCATTCAATGCCTTTTTGTTACTCCAGGGACTTGAGACTCTTTCATTGAGAATTGAGCGCCATGTTGGCAATGCCAAAATCATTGCAGACTGGCTTGCATCACACGCACAGGTTAAAAAGGTTAATTATCCCGGTTTGCAAACAAGCCCTTATCACATTTTGGCAAAGAAGTACCTTAAAGTTGGTTTCGGTGGGGTTTTGTCCTTTATTATCAAAGGAGGTACAGAAGCAGCCGACGAATTTATCAATAGCCTGACCTTAATCAGCCACTTGCCAACGTTGGCGATGCAAAAACGTTGATCATTCACCCGGCCTCCACGACACATCAGCAGTTGTCTGATGAAGAGCAATTGTCATCCGGAGTGGTACCGGGACTGATCCGTCTTTCTGTTGGGATAGAACATGTTGAGGATATTATCTATGATCTCTCCCAGGCATTTGATAAGGTAAAGCATCTTACAAATGCACAGGGGAATCGGTCACCCATTTCTGAAGTGCAGGAGAAGAAGGGACTACTGGAAAGAATTTTTAATTCATAATCATCATAGCGTTCTATTCCACTGAAAGGGGCAGAAATCGCATTTCTGCCCCTTTGCATTCCCATAAATAACCTCATTTTAAATCTTTCAACAAAAGATGTAGCTTTACAAACAATTGTTGAATAATCGATTCTATGTCCGAAACAGAGTATGTCATCATTGCCGATTCCCAATTTCTGGTTGCTGAAACAGTCAGAAACATGGTAATGGATGATGTCCGGTATTCTTTGTCGGGCGTTGCTTTATCAAGATCAGAGCTATTTAAGCTTTTGCAGGCACGCCAAAATACTTTGCTAATCACCGATATAGCCACAATAGATTACAACAGCATCGATGATCTTAAAACAATCAAAGAGCTATACCCCCGGATTAAAGTACTGGTCTTGACTAATACTGTGAGCAAAAATGAATTTCTGCAGTTGTCAAGAATCGGCATAAAGAACATTGTGTACAAAAATGTGGATAAAGAAGAGTTATGGTCCGCGATTCTGGCAACTCTTAAAGGAAAGAAATTCTATTCAGATGAAATTTTGGATCTTTATCTTGATCTCGGAGATAATAAATTTGTACCTGACGAACCAAAGAACCTTACAACCTCCGAAATTGAAATCGTAAGAATGATTGCCAATGGGCTAACAACCAAGGAGATTGCCTCCAAACGAAACATTAGCAACCACACCGTAAGTACACACAGAAAGAATATCTTCAAAAAAATAGGCGTCACAAATGCCTCAGAATTAATTATTCATGCCATCAAAGCGGGTTGGATTGATAATATCGAATACTATATCTAGGTCTGCAGTGCGGGTTTTAGCCTTTTCCCTTCTTGCTTTATGCTGCTTTTCATGTGTTACCCTCCGGAAAAACTATTTGGGACCTGTCGATTGTGAACGCATATCAGCAGAGCAGTTTTCTACCTCCAGTCAGGTAAAGAAATCAAAACTTTCTGTAACAGACAGCATCCTGAAGGTCATTTCGGATGCAAAAAAACTGAGAGGGTATTTGAAAGCTGTGGAAATAAATTATCTCTACACCAATTTCGGAGAACAACTGAACAGGGATAGATACTACCAATGTTTGTTACAAAAAAAGCCATTGAATAGAGACAGCCTAAGCAGTGAACAATACCTCGCGACACTTGAATTGCTCTCCTCTGCCGCGGATTATGAATACAGCTACCAAAAAAACAGGTTGGTCAGGCGAAATTTAAACAGGGGCGATTCAGGTAACGGCATTCCCAGACAAGTATTGAATAAAAGCAGGAATTTTTTGTACTCACCTTCGGTCAGGAAAGAATTGGAAGCTCAGCCGGCTTCTATAAGAACGCCACTGACTGACAGTTTATTCCGAAGATTACCATCTACAAACTGTTGGAAATCTTTGGCCTGCAGGTTGTATAAAAACAACGACAGAATTCACTCTTTTCTTTATGGCTCGGCCTATCTGGGAAGCTACATTTTTGGCAATGTTGTCGGGATTTTCCACCATGATTCAAATTCGGAAAAAAATGCGGCCGACCTTAGACCGTTTCTTCGTCCTTTTGATATAGTCCTCATGAGGTCGCCCAATCATCTGACAAACAAATTCATCCCGGGATATTTTGGCCATGTTGGCATCTGGCTTGGCAACAATCTGGTTGAGCGTTACCTTATCAAACCATTCGAGAAATATCGAAAGGATGGAGTTGCCATGGTAGAAATGCTAAGAAGCGGCATGCAGATCAGTACCCTGGATGAGTTTGCGGATGGCGAGATTTTTTTGGTAATGAGACCTGAAAACCTAACCCGGAAGCAAAAGAAAAACATCCTCTTCAACATCAGGAAACAACTGACCAAAGCTTACGATTTCAATTTTGACGTTGAGTCGCCTGAAGCAATTACCTGTACCGAATTGGTTTACCTGGCATACGATTTTATTGACTGGAAAATACGCTTTACCATGGAGCGCTATACCATCTCTCCCGACGATCTGGTCCTGACTGCATTGCGAGGCAATCAATTCTCATTCAAGGTCTTTGTCAAAGATGGAAATGCAAAAACAGACCTTGATCCTGCCTTCATCAGGACTCTGGTCGGAGATCCAAATCACTGATCCGTAAAGAACAACAATTCTTCAAAGATCGCGGATCATGTGAAGATCGCATCCAAAATGACCACTATTGCCAAGCGCAGAACAAAGATAGTTGAATCCCATCTTTTCATAGGTCTTCAAAGCAAGGTTCAGTTCGGGCATTGTTTCAAGGTAAATCCTGCCAAATCCAAAATCCCGGGCACATTCCAGACATTTATCGAGTATTGATCTTCCAAGGCCAATCCCGCGGGCTTCCGGCAGCAAATACATTTTTACAAGTTCGCAGGTATCTTCAGGCAAGCCGGAAGTTGGAAAAATTCCCCCTCCTCCAACTATCCTACCATCCAATTCTGCGACAAAATAGTGCGAACGATCTGCCCTGAACACCTCATAGAGATGGTCTGTTGCATCATCAAAATAGACAGTACCGGGATGATTCGCACCAAATTCCTTTAAGGTACTCCGGATTATAACTGCGAGCGTTTCGTTGTCGGATGGTTGAATTGGGCGTATGGTTATCATCAGTGAAATCCAGGTTAAAAATGTCTTGCAATTTTAATTGTTTGAAATTTAATATCCAACAAAAGCAGGATTATCAGCAATAATACCTTGAAAAGGGTATAAGAAATACAACTATTGCGGTATTGTGACGTTCTTCAAAGAGTCTCATTTTTGTTGAATAAAATGCAACACGATTTGTCATGATTAGGATAGCTGACAGAAAAATATATACTTCACCGGCTCAAAAAAAGGCAACAACCTATTGTTGCTATTGTTCAGTTCTCACTCTTCGAATGTGTTGCTGACCCAACATAATCATATCCACAGGACAACTGTCCGGCAACTTCCATCCTGAAAATTTTTTAACGTGTAAACAAACACCAACTACCTGGTTTTACACTTGCAGGATTCCAACGGATCAGGACCCATGTTTGTTTTGAACTTATTATTTCACCAAATCCATAATGAAAAATGAAAAGTAACACGCTTATTCAAAAATGGCAGAATTTTCGGTTGTTTCTGCTATTCTTCCTAATTGTCCTGTCGGGCAGGGCCCAGGCACAGCAAGCAATTATCAAGGGTTCCGTAAAAGGGGACCACGAAGTTTTACCCGGCGCTTCGATCTATTTGCAAAACAAGAACAACGGGACCATCGCCAACAAGGATGGCAACTACATTCTAAAATTATCGCCAGGGAAATATACCATTGTGGCGAGTTTCACCGGATACAATGCATTACCCAAAGAGGTTTCGGTTGCTGCCGGACAAACTGTCACCCTTGATTTTGAACTTCAGTCAACCTCGTTGGGAGAGGTATTTGTGCTGGGTTCGCGCAGCCTTCCCCGTTCACAACTGGATACTCCGGTACCTGTGGATGTGCTAGACATAAAACTTTTAACGAAAGATGTCGGTCAGGTGTCGCTGAACCAGATCCTGAACTATGTTGCACCATCCTTTAACTCAAATACCCAGGTTATTTCAGATGGAACCGACCATATTGATCCTGCTTCTTTACGGGGCTTGGGCCCGGATCAGGTTTTGGTTTTGGTTAATGGAAAACGCAGGCACACTACCTCTTTGATCAATATTAACGGAACCTTTGGCAAGGGAACAGTTGGAACGGACCTTAACGCAATTCCTACTTCGGCCATCAAAAAAATAGAGATTCTTCGTGACGGGGCCGCAGCGCAATACGGATCGGATGCCATTGCCGGGGTAATTAATATTGTTCTTGAAGACAACGTTAATCAAATCCGCTCCAGTATTACCACAGGTGGGTTTAGTTCAAAAAACTCCGCGAATGGAGTGGATGGGGCAACTACCCAGGCCAACATCAATTTCGGACTTCCCGTTGGGAGTAAAGGTGGGTTTATTAACCTCTCCGGCTCGCTGGATCTCAGGAATCCCACGAACAGACAAAAAGAGTTTACCGGTGTTATTTTCAATGATTACAACAATCCAACCCTGTATCCAAAACCAACCGGAGCAGACATCACAGCAGCAGAGTTGCAAAGGAGAGGATTAACCCGGGCTGACTTTGTATCCCGCATTGGTCAGTCAGAGAATCGAGGAGGGGCAATTTCTTTCAACAGTGTAATCCCTTTGAACGATGGAGCTGAGTTTTATGCTTTCGGTGGGTTGAATTACCGAAATGGAAAATCCGCTGCATTCCGTCGCCAACCGGCCCAGCTCACCCAAAATATTGCTGAAATCTACCCTTTGGGATTTCTTCCAATCATAGAAACGAATAACTATGATCAGTCGCTATCATCCGGATTAAGGGGCAAAATAGGCGAATGGAATGCTGATTTAAGCAATACCTACGGTCGGAACAAGATCGATTTTGCTACCACAAATACGCTGAATGCATCTCTTCTAAAGGCTTCTCCAACACATTTTGAAGACGGGGGATACCGTTTTGTTCAAAACACCACCAACATTGATCTCAACCGAAATTATGCGGATCTGTTAAGTGGTACCAATATCGCGTTTGGCTTTGAACATCGCTTCGAAAATTACCAAATTGTGAAGGGTCAGGAGAGTTCCTACATTGATTATGGCCGCGCCACTAAGATTGGTACAGATGCCAACGGAAAAGATATTCTAATTCCGGATATCTCAGGGAATATTCAACAATTGCGTGCCCCGAATGGCAGTCCTTATGCAGGCGGAGCACAGTCATTTCCCGGATTTCGCCCGGAAAACGCAGTAAATGCAACGCGCTCAGCCATTGCGGCCTATACCGATATTGAGCTGAAATTTTCAAAAGCCTGGCTGGT
>JBBIUJ010000151.1:0-9549 GCA_037440345.1 Prolixibacter sp. | reverse complement strand
CTATTTCCCATCAATAATCTGCAATGCCCCTTCATGACAATTTGGCACGCAATCACCGCAACCTGTACACTTCTCCTCATCAATTTTAATAATATCACGCTTCATAGGTTATCATTTTTGTTTCAATGTCGTATTTAAAGAAAAATAGTTTCAAGGCAAAAATATCACAAGCATGGAGCATAATCTGTAACATTTGTTACATTTACAGTAGAATTTTAAATCATGTACCCTATTTTATTGAACTCGCCGCTCTTCAGGGGATTGACTACCGACGAGCTTTCCCTGCTCTTTAGTCAGGTTAAGCACCAGGTCCGCCATTTCAGGGCCGGCGAACTCCTCGCGCAAGCAGGCGATCCCGTCGAAAAAGCCCTGATACTGATGGAGGGCAGACTGCAGGGAGAGATGATCGATTTTGCCGGTAATTCCCTCAAAATAGAAGAGTTGGATCCACCACAAATGGTTGCGGCAGCCTTTCTATTTGGTCCTAAAGGCATATCCCCGGTTTTTTTGAGTGCAAAGACAGATGGTAAAATCCTGGTTATCCAGAAGAAGGACTTTACCGGAATGCTTTCATTTGAACCGCGGGTAATGGTCAATTACATAAACATTGTTTCGGGCAAAGCTCAATTTTTGAGTGGAAAGATCACCTTCTTATCCCTTAAAACGATCAAAGAGAAGATCGCCTACTTCATTATGCAAAGAATGAAAAATAGCGGGAACGGTCATGTTCCCATCGATCAGACCCAGACAAATCTGGCCGATCTCTTTGGCGTAACACGACCTTCCTTGTCCAGAACAATATTGGAGATGGAAAAACAGGATATTTTCGTCTGGTCCAGGGATCATATTGTGATTAAAGATCTTAGAAAACTAAATTCAATTCTTGGCAGATAACCATGTTGACGGCCCATCTTGATATTTTTGTTCAAAAGATGAACAGCCTCGGGAATAAAGGAATTCCATTTTTGTTTATCATTGATTATGAGATGAATAATCCCACCATCTATACTTTTGAGGAGGCGGCGAAGCAAAAGATCTATTTTTCTGTACATGGGCTTCGCAATAAGAAAAAGGTCGACTTGGGAGAACAAGCGCTCAATTTTCATAAAAAGAACATTGATTATTCGAGCTACCATGCAGCCTTTCAAAATGTTCAGAAACAGATTCTTTTGGGCAATACCTTTTTGACAAACCTGACATTTCCAACAGAGATAGAGACCAATTGGGGATTTGAACGAATATTTGAAAAAAGCAATGCCCCCTACCGGCTGCTGTTCAAGGATCAGTTTGTTGTTTCTTCACCGGAGTGTTTTGTTCGGATATCGAATGGGGAAATTTCCTCTTATCCCATGAAAGGCACCATCGATGCCTCAATCGGGCATGCAGACGACATTATCATGGCAGATGAAAAGGAGAAAGCAGAACATGCTACCATCGTTGATTTGATTCGCAACGATTTATCCATGGTGGCAACCAATGTTCGCGTAAAGAAGTACAGGTATTTGGAGGAGATCGTTACGCATGATAAAAGATTGCTTCAGGTTAGTTCTGAAATTTCGGGCATATTGCCACCAGGTTATCAATCGAATATAGGATCAATCGTATGCAAATTATTGCCGGCAGGATCCATTTGCGGGGCTCCAAAAGATTCTACACTTAAAATAATCAGAGAGGTTGAAGGGTATTTGAGGGGTTACTACACCGGTGTTTTTGGGATCTTTGACGGGAGTAATCTTGACTCGGCTGTCATGATACGTTTTATGGAACGGGCAAATGGCAAATTGTTTTACAAAAGCGGCGGAGGAATTACGATGCACAGTGATCCTGAAAAGGAGTACAATGAATTAATTGACAAAATATATGTTGCAACTCATTGAGACAATCTGTTATGAAAAAGGGGCCTTTCAAAGGATTCCTCTTCACGAGGAGCGCTTGAACCGCTCCAGAAGGCATTTTCTCGGGGTATGTACCCCAATTTTTCTATCACAAGCATTGGAGGTACCTGAGAGACTGAAAAGTAATAAGGTTCGCTGCCGTGTGACCTATTCAGAAACTATTGAAAACATTGAATATGAGTCGTATGTATTCAAAAAAATTGAGAGTCTGAAACTAGTTGAAGGGAATGCGATTGACTATAGTTTTAAATACAAGAACAGGGATTCGCTGAATCGTTTGTTGGAAGATCGCGGTAGTAAGGATGAAATACTGATAATCAGGAACGGATTAATTACCGACACCAGTTTTACAAACATAGTACTGCTTCAGAATGGTTATTGGTATACGCCTGCAATGCCCCTGCTGACTGGAACGAGAAGGGCCGAATATTTGTTTCAACGGAAGATCTTCCCGCGTAACATCAGACCGGAGGAGCTAAAATATTACGAAGAGGCCAGGTTAATCAACGCACTTCGGTCAATGGAAGAGGCTGAACCAATCACGATTGATAAAATAGGCTGGTAATGAGGGATATTCATGGTAATCACAACCTTAGTTCTGACCAGCCTTTCCGGTATTCCCTTTTAACAAATTGATTGGCTGCTTCAAAGTTAGTTATCCGCATATTTGGGCCATCCCATTTAAAATTGATATACCGGCCGGGGAAAACAAATCCTTCCATATCTCCATATACTGGATCTTTCCTTTTTATTTTTTCGCGGATATTAAAACTGCGCAACAACAAATTTCCCATCAATACCGTTTCAGTGAGCGGACCAGCATAGCCTTCAAAGGGTGAATCAACTTCGGCTTTCCCATAACCGGCAATACAGGCATCGATCCATTGCCAATAATGACCATCCATGTCTCCTTCCACACGGGGATATTTTTTAGGAACATTGATTAGTTTATTTAACGCAAGCGGTAGTAATAACGGACTGCGTCCACCCCAGCCACAGGCCGCTTTTGCCTTGGTTCCGACAAACAAAGTACTGCCTTCATAATCATTCAAACCGGTGAAATCACCCATGATATCATTCATATTTCCATCACCGTTCAATTCAGCAGGGCGTTCCGGGGTAATTCCGCCGTCCATCCAGTAAAGGTCGAGATTTTTACCATTTTTCAGATTGTACTTAAATTTGATTGAGCTGGATACCGGCCCGCTTTCAGGATACTGGGCTTCCGAAAAAATTCCATTGTAAACAGTACTTGCACTTCCTGAAACTTCAACTGGATAGCCTAATTCGAGCAATTTGAAAGGAGGTCCAATGATATGACAGCCCATATCGCTCAACGCACCGGTCCCAAACTGCCACCATCCACGCCAGTTAAAAGGTACCAGGTTTTCAATGTAATTTGTCTGTTGGGCAGTTCCGAGCCACAGATCCCAATTCAGTTCTTTAGGAACCGAAGGCCTGTTTTTTGGCCAGGGAATTCCCTGAGGCCAAACTGGCCGGTCGGTCCAGCAGTAAACTTTTTCAATGTCACCGAGTATTCCGGCTTCGATCCATTCACGCAGGGTGCGCATTCCTTCACTGGATGCACCCTGGTCGCCCATTTGAGTTACTACTTTGTATTTTTTCGAGGCTTCAGTTAAAATCCGGGCTTCGTAGATATCGTGTGATAATGGTTTCTGAAGGTATAAATGTTTATTCAATTGCATGGCGCTCAATCCGACAATCGCATGGTTATGATCGGGAATTGCCACGGTAACCGCATCAAAATTTTTACTTTCCTTGTCAAACATTTCGCGCCAGTCATGGAAAAATGGCGCTTTTGGATATTCTTTCCGTCGATTGGCAGCCATGCGGTCATCCACATCGCAAAGATGGGAAATCACTGCATTCTTTTTTGGTGTCTTCATGAACGCCTGTATATCAGCCGCCCCTTCACCTCCACATCCTATTGCAGCAATATACAATTTATCGCTTGGGGCGACATGTCCAAGTCCGCCAATGGTATAACCCGGAAGTATGGTCAAGGCAACTGCTCCTGATCCTGCCAATCCTACAAATTGCCTTCGGGTAAATTCAGATTTATCCTTTTTATTGATATCGTCTTCCATGTTTCGATTCGTTAGCGGTTTTTTATTTACGCAGCGGTTTAACTGCAACTTCCTTAAAGAAAACAACATCTTTTTCTCCATGATTTTGCAGTCCCATAAATCCAAACTCCGGACGGGGACCGTGGTAAGGTTCAAAGTTAAATTTACGTTCAGGTACCGGATCGCCTTCTTTAAAATCAGTTACTTTTACCCCGTTCAAAAAAACAATGGTCCGGGGTCCATCCAAAGTGATTTCCATGGTATTCCATTCCGGACCTGGCTTACCTGTTTTTGCCAACGGTTTAGTTAATGAATACAACATGCCGGTATAATGATAGTCGTCTTCGTCTGAAAGTTCTGGCTTATTATCGATCTGAACCTCATATCCATAAAAAACCGGCATCCATTCTTCATACGGTTCAATCGGTATTCGGATAAATACACCGGAGTTACTGTTTGTGTCGCGCATTCTAAATACAACCCTGATCGTACAATTTCCGAATTTCTCGCCTGTCCAGTAAAGCAAACCCATTCCGCCGTGTGATTTTATCAAACCATCTTCAACATACTGGGAGCCAGGGCCAACATGTTTCCAGCCAGTCAGGTCTTTGCCATTGAATAACTGCCGCCACTGATTGGGATCTGCTTTTTGCAAGGAGATTCCATTTGGTTGCGAAATTTGCTCCTTAGCATTCGAAACGCTCTGACCCGCACTCTGAGAAATCATGGAAAACAAAATAATTCCGGAAATTAAGATCGATACCATTGCCTTTTTCATTTGTTTTAAGTTTTGTTTTTGAGACGACTTCCTCAAATTGTTTATTCTTGCTTAAAATTAATGCGATTTGAGTAATCCATTGTCAGACATCGGTTAATTTGTGGATTAATCTGAATTACGTCGGTGGATGTAGCCTTTTGTTGAACCATACCCTTACCGTTTTCATTCTTGCCAGTTGGTTGGCCGGAACCTGCCGTTTGCAGGTAGAGCGCTCTTCGCTATTTACAGGCGCTCCCCACCTGATTTCTATCCCGTCGTTTGGATTGTAGGCCATTTCGAAGGCATCCTTTCTTTGCAAAATTTCACGCATGGTCAGCTTTTGTTCCATGCCATTGGTGCGGGTATAGGAAATAGAAAGTTCATTCAATTTTTTGTTTAACAGCTCTTCCAGCTCTTTTTTGACAGTTTCGGATGATTTCAGCATGGGAAATTTATAATCTTCTGGCGAACGAAATACCTTATCAGGAAAATCGAGAACAGCATCCATGGCAATTAATAATCTAAGATCACGGTTGGGAGTCGAAAAATCTTCCCACTGTCCACCTGCCTGAAACACCCCGGACGGGCTTCCCGGCATGCCGATTACCTCTCCGGGATGAGATTTCATATAGGCTTCGCCATTGGCCACAGAGGTGATCCGAACGATTAACTGTTCGTTCAACGCCTGAATCAGATCAAGAAGGGCAGCTTCAGGATCAAGAGGCTTTGGATTGATGATCCGTTCCATGGTGTGGTAAAAAACTCCGCTCTCCATGCCCTTTTGCTGCATGGAGAAAGGTAGCAGTCCGCGATTGGCAGAAATCTCTTCATTACTCAAAAGACGGGGCCTTCCATCCTTCAAAACAACGGGCCTGAATGCTTTAAAACCTGGTTCTCCAACCACCTCGCTGGTATTAAACAGAAAATTGCCTTTCCAGAAGCGCTTGATGCCAACCGTACCATCGGGCTGGGCATCGACCGACAGAAGGACTCCCGGGGTATCGGATGTTTGAGAAATCCTGCGGACAAGAATGAGTGTATGGCCGTAAGGGTCGGCGAAAACCACTCCGGGCCGTAGCGCACTGGCGGAAAGTGGAACCGGGTAATAATCAGAGTTTTCGTCATTCAGGGCTGTGCGGGCAGTACCTGAATGGACGCCGTTCATCACCATTCGAACGAAAGTATTGAACTTTCGCGTTGGGCTTGTTCCTGAGATGCTTGTCTCATTGGTGACCCATCTTCCCGTTCGTGGCGCTTTGCCAAGATATCCCCTATCACACTCGTGATAGCCAAAAGGAAGTCCCAGCTTCCAGGCAAAATAGGCACGGAGGTAGAATGGATTATCGGCACAATCCGGTTGCATCAGAACCCGATTCTTATCAACGGCATCATCCTCGTTGAGCGAGAGATGATTATAAAGAAAATTCCTGTCCCTGTTCTGGGTCACTTCGTCCAATGCTTTCCAGGAGGCGCGTTCATCGGCATCGTAAAAAAGCGCATTGACCCAGGCCGAATAGAGCGCTTCGGACGCAGCATCCCATCCCTTCTCAGTATTCCAGACACCTTGATCGGAAGTTTGAACCGGTTTGCTTTTTACTGTAAAATCGAGTTGGGCGGCTTCTTTACTATTCTGAAGTGAAATCCGGTATTTACCTTCAGGTAGTCCTTTAAACTGCTCAATGCGCCAGTGGGGTAACCCCTCCCCGCTCCTGTTTTTCAAGGATTCAGTGGCATCGGATGAAATTTGAATTTTCGTTTTCAGGATACTTTTCCCGCCAACTGCAAGCACACTGAAAGGTTCACCCGGTTTGGGATGTTTGGGCGATAGCAGCAGGGCGGTTACAGCCTGGTAATCATTATCATCTCCGCCATTTTCGTGTAAACCGCTGGCTAATTTATCCCCGGACAACTCTTTTACCTTGTCGGAACGGACCCCGCAAGAGGTCATTGCCAGTAAAACCAGCGCCAGAGTTATCTTATGCGACAATTTGTTCATCTAATTATCTATTTTAACAACATGGAGGTTCAAAGATAGGGGAAAACGGAAAGGATTCGTATTAGGCAACTCTTAAATTCACCACAATAGGCACATAGGACACAATAGAAACCAATGTGCTGTAGTAAATAAATGAGGCAGGGATGGTTCAAAAGGGTTTTTATTGCTGGTTCTGGGCAACCAATTCTTCCACGATCCCGATGGCATCCCGGATACACTTTTCACAAACCTTCTCGAACAGCTTGTTTTCGACTGCATATGCATGTCCATTTTCGGATCTAAGGTCACATTTCAGCAATTCAATACACTGTGTGGTATGGTGAATCGACTTGAATTTCTGATCAAACTGCTGGATCAACGCATAAGAATGATTTTTACGACTGATGTTATCCTGGTGCAATTTAGAGCTGTAGAGCCCTATTACCATGAAGGCTCCGGTCACGGCTCCGCATTTCTCCTGCAACCGCCCCATACCTCCGCCAAACCCAACGGACATCTCCAGCGCCATGCGCTCATCAAAGCCTAAATCCTGTTGAAATGCCAGTACAACCGACTGTGCACAATTGTATCCCGCCTTAAACGAATTGATCGCCCTATCCACTTTATGTTCCATATAGTTAATATGATATAATTTTTTATTTGTCCTGTGATTCTACCTTCAAAATTCCAATTCAACAAATTTCACTTCAAAAGGATTAAAATGAAGGGAAGCACTGCTCCTTGCCACCTTTTTCCCCATTGCATTGACAACGGAGATAAGTTTTATGGCTCTTCCTGAAACTAAACTGGACAGGTTTATGTCAGCCTCCTTCCCTTCCAGTTCCCTGAAATGCAGGACGACTGCATCTTTCCCGTTCAGTGCTGGCCTGCTGTTGACCAGCAAAACATTGGTCGAACCACCTATTTTTACACTTTCCGACTGGACTTCCTTAAGTTCATTCTTCGCTGCGGCAGGAAAAGTACGGGTTGGGAAACTGTTGCGTTCTCCCCAGCCAAATTTGGTGGCAAAAGTATTGGAGGTATCCCTTGTGGATGTTAACTGGTAGCTCCAGCTGAAACCACCTTCCTGGTAAGCCCTGAAATTTGTGAACCAGTAGTTGTTCATCACCCAGGAAAAAAGCCAGGGCCTGCCCTGCTTCGGATATCGCTCGAATTTGCCCATGTTGAAATCGCTGAATTGCCATAGTGGAATTTCATCGCTGGTCACAACAATCTGGCCAGTTTTGCTACGAACTGAAACAAAATTCTGTGCGACATTCCAGTCGGAAGAGGATCCGGGCAGCTGTTCGCCTTGAGTAAGCGTGCCGCCAATGGTTTCGAAGACAATCCTTGAATCAGGTAAAGCAAAAGGAAACGCCACATACAATGCTTCAGGATCAGTAACAATCAATTTATGCGCGGTATAATTCAGGCCTATTTTCTTGACATTTTTATAAAGTCTAACCTCCATCTCAACTCCTTTGGGAGCTTTGTCATCCCCTTTGTCCGTACCTGCCAAATCTGCCTTGATTTTGATGCTTTCCCAAATTGCACCGTTTACCCCTTTTTCTACAACAACATTGGAAACTGTTGTATGTGTTGTTTCATATTTATCACGCACCGGCATCGTTTCGTGGATAGACTGCCCAATCTGCCACGGACTTGTCTTATCAACCAATTCAATGCCCAACTCTTTATCAAACAAGCTACTAATCGAACCTGATGTCTTGTTAATAACCAGACTATAATATTGATTCTCGAGTTTTTCGACATACACAGCATCCGTCTGAGGTATGGGGGACTGTTCCCCTGTTTCTATTTTTAGGGTTTTAACTCCCAACGCGGGAATATCCTTCACCTCCAACTCCCAGTACGCACCTTCTGCCCGTTTGCCGGTCATCTGTGCCGGAACCTGTAATCCCGTTGACATATCGATGATGTGAACAGTTTTTAGTATTGGAAGAACCTGAAAATCCACAAACAATTTCACAACTCCCGACCGTTTCCATCCCAATGAATTGATAACGTGGATGACAGGAAAATCAGCCTTCTTCAAAAACGGCTGATACCTTGCCAGGGCCTCTTCGTGTAGCAATGTTTGCATCTTCAGGGCCTCCCAGGCATAGGCACCCTTCTGAAGCCACTGGTGGGCTGTGTTTTCGCTAAATGGGCGGTTGATACTTTCATCTGCTCCAAAGGTATGCTCGTCGTAAAAAATGGCATTTTCAGCAATGTGATCGATTTCAGCCTGTAAGTTAGGATTCAGCTCCCCGCCTTTGATGGCAATCATGGCAAATAGTCCTTCGTCTACCTGTTTAAGATTTTGCATCTTCCTAACCTCAGCGGTTTCACGGGAAGCCGAGCCGGCACCATCAGTCCACCAGTCGAGCCATGCTTTTTGATAGACAGGTAATTTGTCGGCATAGTTTTTTTCGACATACTCAAAGAATTCGCGGGCTACCGCAAGTTTCAGCTTGGGCATTTCATATTTTTCATTCCACTCCTTCACAAGACGACAAGCAGCCGTTGAAGGTGGGGCATTGTCCGTAAAGTACCCTGAAAACTGTATGGCAATTTTGTCAAAAGGATAATTCTTAGCCTCCAGGTCGGCAAGGTGTTCCAACATATTGGGCGCCTTGATGGCCGGGCTTTCCATACCAAAAAAGTTGCCGGTCATGTAGTGATCGGCCCTGAATGCCAAAAGTTTTTCGCCACTTGGCGCTTTCCACCAAAAGCAGGTTGGCAGGTCGAAAGGCAATATAGACCTGGTTTTGTTGATCCCCATGTTCAGGTACTTCACCCCCGTATTCTTGAAATAATCTGGCATACCCTGGT
>JBBIUJ010000150.1:0-9579 GCA_037440345.1 Prolixibacter sp. | reverse complement strand
TCTGTTTTCTTTTTTGCCGGATAATCTCAAACTCATGCTCAGGGAAAGAGGCATCCTGTATGATCTCTGCAAGCAACGGAAGCAGATGGGGAAGATGTTTCTTTAGAGACAAAAGTGAGACGTAATTGTTGTCATAGTAAGGCAAGGAGCTGAGCTGAGCACCATAGAAGTCAATCCTATCAGCAATCTGACGTGCTGTTTTTCCTGATGTCCCTTCCGATATCATTGAGGCTGCCATCATACTCTCAAGCTTGGATGTTTCAAACCATGTGCCTGCTTTGAAGCTGAAATCCAGTTTGACAACCTCCTGGGTACCTCCATAAAGAGTGAAAAATGAGGTTCCGCCAGCCATAAGCTGATGCTCGGGTTCAATAAAATCAATTTTTTCAACGGAGTGAACGGGAGGGGCTATTTTTCTGAATGCGCTCATTTTTTCGAATTTTGAATGGAAAGGTAGTTCAGGGTGTTGCGGTTTCCTTTGCGAAAGAGTTCAACTGCCGTTTTCAAAAGGTCAGCAGGAGTGATTTCCTGGTATCGGCTTCCCTGTTTGTTGATTTCGGCGGCATCGCCCATGATCTCGAAAGAGGCAAGCTGAATTGCCTTCTCCAGATAACCTATTTCATTGAGCATCAGGTCGGCCTCCACCCTGTTTTTCACCTTTTCGAGTTCATAATCAGTTATAGAAGTTTCGGCAGTCATCAGAATCTCCTCCAGCATCTTCTCCCTTGCCAGGTGAATGTCGATCCCCGGTGAGGCTTTGCCTGTAGCGACAAATAGTCCGGGTTCATTCTCCCCAGACAGGTAGGCATCGGCTTCGGTAAAGAGCTTCTGCTCCTTCACCAGTTTTACCTCAAACCTCGAAGAACTACCGTTGGAAAGAATATCCGAAAGAAGGTCCAATTCATAGAAGCTCCTTTCATTCCTGCCGCCCATGTGCCATGCGACATAAAAAGTATCGATGGGAACATCCCGGTAGACGGTCATCTCCCGGTCAATCGTTTGAGGAGGTTCTATCTGTGGCTGATAGGGTGCAATCTCCCTGGCGGGGATATCGCTGAACCATTTCTCTGCCAGTTTATAGGCTTCAGAAGATCCAATGTTGCCGCTGATTACCAATACCGCATTGTTTGGCGCATAATGGTGGAAGAAAAAATCCTTAACATCTTCAAGTGTCGCAGAGGCAATGTGTTCGGGTACCAGACCTATGGTTGGCCAGCGGTAGGGATGAACCTTGTAGGCCAGATCGCGCATCAGGTGCCAGACATCCCCGTAAGGTTTGTTCAGGTTTCGCTGTCTGAACTCTTCGATCACCACTTTTTTCTGTACATCCAGCCCTTTTTTTGTGAATTTTGGACCCAGCATCCGATCCGATTCAAGCCACATGGCAGTCTCTGTGTTATTTGCTGGCAGGGTGATGTAATAGTTGGTGAGGTCGTTGGAGGTAAAGGCATTGTTGGCCCCTCCAGCCAATTGAACGGCGGTATCAAAATCGGCAACATGTTTGGAACCACCGAATGTGAGGTGTTCAAAAAGATGGGCAAAACCCGTGCGAATGGGATCTTCGTGCTTTGATCCGACATTGTAACAAACATTGACGGCCACAAATGGTGTACTGTGGTCGGTGTGGACAATGACCCGGAGCCCGTTCTTCAGTATTGTCTTATCAAATTGAATCATAATAGATTAAAATTAACCGGAATGCCTTTGTAACAGACTGGTCTTCAGAAAAAAAGTCTGGCAAAGATAGCGATTCCTTTCGGATGCATGTTTAAAGTCAAGTTTTAACTAATTATTCGGAATTTTGTATTAACTTTCTACTTTAGAATTATTTAAGGTTAAAGAAATGAAAAAGCGAGATGATTTGCGGGATAAAGCCAGGCAGATGGCCGACCAGGCTGAAAAATTGATCGGTGAGGGTTTCGATAAAGCCAAAGATAGTTTTGACAAAGCGAAAGAGGGTGAAACCTATGCGAAGATTTCGGGATTGATGGAGCAGGTGGGAGGGTATGTTGATAAAAAAATAGAGGAATTGAGACAGAGCGACATTCCCGATCAGATGAAGAACCTCCGACAGGAGGCGGAATCCAGGAGCGAAAATATTGTGGACCAGGCTAAAGCTTATGGGACGATTATCGTAGGTGATATTGAGGAGGTAATTGATAATATGAAGGAAAAGCTGAGAGGAAAAGAAGAAAAGAAGTAAATTTGATGGAGAATCAAAAAGCCGGTAAAATGAGATTGACAATATTTTTGTGGCTCGTAATTTCTGCATTGTTGCAGACAATTGTTGGGATAGCTTCAACCAGTCAAACCAGGGATTTCCGGACGGGAGACTTTACTCCTCTGCTAAACGGGAAGGAAAAATTTGCTCCTGTCAAGAGAGAATATCCGCTGGTCGGAACGAAGTGGATCCTGCTCGAATTGTATGGAAGACCGGTGGTAATAAGTGCCAAAAGCAAAGAACGGCCCTATCTATTGTTGGAAGAAGGTTATAAGGCCTCTGCTTTTGCCGGATGTAACAAGCTTTTTACAGAATACGACCTTTACGATGGTTCCAGGATCCGCTTTATGAGGTTTGCCTCCACCCGGATGGCGTGTAAAGATATGAAGGCTGAACAAATATTCATGGAAGTATTAAAAGTCGCCGACACTTATTCTATCAAAGGGAATAAGATGATGCTCAGCAAAGGTAAAGGTACTCTTTTGGGCAAATTTGTGGCGGAGTAAAAAAGCCGCAATGAATCATAAGGAAAGTGAATTAACCCTGCTAGAGATGAAATCCCTGTTAAGGAAGATCATTTTAAGGTTCTCTTTTTTCCCAATAGTCCTTGGGATACTGATACTTTTGCCGGCAGGGACTTTCCATTACTGGCAAGTATATCTCTACATTGCCGTCCTTGTTGTTCCAATGATGTTCGTTCTTTTCTATTTTTTAAAGAATGATCCACGGTTTTTGGAACGACGGACCAGGACAAAAGAAAAGGAAAAACAACAGAAAATAATTCAATTCGTTTTCTCTTTTTTCTTTTTTTCTTGTTTTATTGTTTGCGGTTTTGATAAGCGCTTTGGGTGGTCTGATATTCCGGTAGGTTTTGTTTTGTTAGCAGATATATTTGTTTTGCTTGGTTATCTTCTGGTCTTTTTTGTTTTTAAGCAAAATAGCTACGCCTCACGGGTAGTTGAAGTAGAACAAAATCAAAAAGTAGTATCAACCGGACTTTATGGTTATGTCAGGCATCCGATGTACGTCGGGATTTTGATCATGTATATTCCAACACCAATAGCCCTGGGATCATACTGGGGCTTGATTCCAATGGTTACAATACCTTTGGCATTGGTTCTCAGAATACTGAATGAAGAGAAAGTATTGTGTAAGGAATTGACTGGTTATAAGGAATATTGTCAAAGGACCAGATACAGGTTAATACCATTTATTTGGTAGTATTTTCCTTCGGTTCCGCTCTGGGATCGGTAACCCTTCAAACAATTAAAACCCTTCAAACATTTTAAACTCCTAAACAAACTCCCTCATGGACTTCTGAATCAGTTCAATTGCTTCGAGCATTTGCGCTTCGGTGATGATGAGCGGTGGTGTAAAACGGATGGTGTGCTCGTGAGTGGGTTTGGCCAGGATGCCGTTCTCCTTCATTGCCAAACATAGATCCCAGGCATGTTTGCCGTTTGTTGGACGGATCTGAATAGCGTTGAGCAACCCCTTCCCGCGTACCTGTTCGATAAGCGGAGAGTCGAATGCCATCATTTTGTCACGGAAGATTTTCCCCATTGCAGTGGCATTTTCTGAAAGCTTTTCATCCTGCAGGACATTCATCGCGGCCAGCGAAACTTTCGCGGCCAGTGGGTTCCCGCCATAGGTAGAGCCATGCTCGCCTGGACGGATTGTCAGCATGATCTCATCATCGGCCAGTACGCATGAGACCGGATACATACCGCCTGAGGCTGCTTTGCCTAAAATAAGCAGGTCGGGCCGTACCCCTTCGTGGTCACAAGCCAGCATCTTGCCGGTACGGCACAACCCCGTCTGAACCTCATCGGCTGCAAGCAGCACATTGTACTCTTTGCACAACTGTGCCGCTTTTCTCAGGTAGTTGTCCTCGGGTACGTAAACACCGGCCTCTGCCTGGATGGGTTCTATCAAAAATCCGGCGGTAAATGGATGGCTCAGCTCTTTCTCCAGGGCTTTGAGATCGTTGTAGGGAATCTTCACAAATCCCGGGGTAAACGGACCGTAATCGCCATACGAATCAGGGTCGGACGACATGGAGATGATGGTAATGGTACGGCCATGGAAGTTGCCGTCACATACGATGATACGGGCCTCATTTTCGGGTATTCCTTTTACTTTGTAGGCCCATTTGCGGATCAGCTTAAGGGCGGTCTCGTCGGCTTCGGCACCCGAATTCATTGGCAGGATCTTGTCATAACCAAACAATTTGGTCATGTACTCTTCCCATTCTCCCAAAACATTGTTGTAAAAGGCGCGGGAGGTAAGCGCAAGTTTTCCGGCCTGCTCGACCAGCGCCTTTACAATTTTCGGATGGCAGTGACCCTGGTTAACGGCAGAATAGGAGGCCAGAAAGTCGAAATAGCGTTTGCCTTCTACATCCCAGACAAATACACCTTCACCTCTTTCCAATACAACGGGTAGCGGGTGGTAGTTGTGGGCGCCGTAAAGATCTTCCCTGTCAATAAAATCCTGAGTTTTCATTTGTTTATATTTTGTTTTTTAACGGTCAAATGGAATCGAAGATCAGCGAAGCTAATACCCTATTATTCATTTTCGGTTGGTCCCGACAAGTCGGGATGGGTATTTCATCGTATTTGGTTTATTCTGTTTCTCATGGAAAATGTAGCGAAACTAAAATAATTTTTTAAAAATAAATATGATATATGCTCTGTAGATAGATGGCGAAAAATTCTTTATTCAAATTGAAATGCCGTAACTTTATATAAATGTAATCAGCAAAATGGAACAAAGAGATCTCGCAATGCAAAGTTTTATAAAACCTCAATACGAAGCTTTGATTTTTCAATTCAGGGGTTTCAAAGTAATGATCGATATGGATTTGGCATTGTTGTATGATGTACCTACAAAAAGATTGAAAGAGCAAGTTAATCGTAATATTGAACGCTTTCCAAGTGATTTTAGGTTTGAACTAACTGAAATAGAGAGAAATGAACTGGTCGCAATTTGCGACCGGTTATCAATAATAAAGCACTCATCTATCAATCCGATGGTATTTACTGAGCAAGGGGTCTCCATGCTATCTTCGGTGTTACGTTCAGAAAAGGCGATCAAAATCAATATTGAAATTATGTGTGCTTTTGCCCGGTACAGGTCGTTGCTGAAAGAGGGGGAAGTTATATCATTCAGAAACTCACCGATGCCTTTAAGTTGAGACGTCTTCCTGTCAGGTAATTGGGAACGGCATGCATCTGATTTTGGAAATCGGAAACCCAATAGTAGGAGATGGTATTGTCGAGTCCAAAGAGGTTGAATATCTCAAGAGACAGCCATGCCTCTTTCAGGTTTTTGGAAAAGAAGTTTGACTGCTTTGTACCGACACTCCCAACTAGCATCTTGGAAAAACCAAGGTCCACCCTTTTGTAAGCAGGCATCCGGAAGGTATCCATGTAACGCTCTCCATGTGGCGGACCAAAAGGTAAACGGCTACCGTACAAAAGTGTGAGGTTCATCTTCACGGTAGGATTCTTAGGTAAAAAATCCTGGAAAAAGAGTGAGAAGTTGAAGCGCTGGTCGGAGGGTCTGGGCAGATAGCCCGGATAAACAACTACTGCCGGAGAGCCACCGGATGCCTCTTTCAGGTAATGGTCTCCCAAAATGTCTTCCTCCGTTTTCATCAATGTGACCGATGCCCAGGAGGTTGCGCCCGGTATAGGCTCCCCCCAGAGTTTCATCTCCAGTCCGGTTGCATATCCTTTTGCCTGTTGTTCAGGGAAATACTGAAGGTTGAGGTTTGTGACTCTGTAAGGGATAAGGTGATCCAAAGATTTGTACCAGAGCTCTGTGGAGAATTTAAATGGCCTGTCTCCCCAGTTAAAGGGATAGTCGATGCCCGCTACATAGTGGATCGATTTCTGCGCCTTAACACCGGAAACCAGTTCCGCATTACTGTTTTTCAACTCCTTGAAAAAGGGCATTTGCTGGTAGATACCCCAGGCTGCATGGATCTGCAATGATTTCAATTTGCTTGGTATGTACCTAAGTGAAAGTCGCGGACTAAAAATCGTTTGACCATTATAATCCCAATATTGCACGCGGCCGCCAAAACTAAAAGAGAGGCTCGAATTTTGAAATTGGGCGGTATAGTTGTCCTGCAGGTAGGCGCTGTAGCGGGAGCTGTTGATCTGATGGTCGGCCCTGACACTGCTGTAAAGACCGATCGTCTGATTGTTGTAAGGAATCGAATATCCGGCAGAATCCCTCATTTCCCATTCGCCAACCTGATCGTGGATCTTCTCACGCTGATATTTCAATCCCCACTGAATCTGGTGTTTGCTCAGGTTGAGCTTTCCACGCTGTTCGATGGTAAAGATAGCGGCTTGGAGGTTGTTTGCGGCATGTTGCAGGGAGGAACCGACGCCAAGCAAAAGGGTGCTGTCAGGATTTTCAGACGGGGTGGAGCCGGCGATGATTTCGTTCAGGTAATATTGTCCCAAAATATCGTAACGCTCCTTTTCATCGGAACGAAAAGAGCTGGCCGTCAACTTCATCTGCAGATCTTTTGAAGGGAGATAGGTGGCGGTAAAAGCGCCCATGCGGTTAGAAAATTGATCTTTCTCTTTTCCTTCGAAATATATTTTAAGTTGATAAGATTGGCTCATGGTGCCATAGCGGGTCTCCCGCGTTTCGGGCGTAAAGGAGTAATTGTTGCTCGCCATGTTTCCCAGAAACTGAATGGAAAATTTTGGTGAGAATTCATAGCCAAGCAGGGTCTGAAAGTCAAAACATGCTGGTGAGTAGTGTCCTTTCTGGTCTAAAGTTCCAAGTAGATAGCGGTTATCCCGGTAGCGGAATCCTGATAAATGGTAAAATTTTTTATTGAAAGCCCTGCCTTCAAAATGGGCTGAAGCCCCGAGCGCCCCAACCTCAGCAGTGCCGGCTGTTTGATGGGGAACCTTGTATTCGATGTCGAGTACAGACGACATTTTGTCTCCGTAAGAACTTTCAAATCCGCCGGAGGAGAAGCGAATGGCCTCGACCAGATCAGGGTTCAGAAAGCTGAGTCCCTCCTGCTCTCCCGTTTTGACCAGAAAGGGGCGAAAGATCTCAATTCCGTTGACATAGAGGAGGTTCTCGTCATAATTTCCTCCCCGTACGCTGTATTGCGGAGTCAATTCATTGTGGCTGCTCACCCCGGGAAGCGTCTTGACAAGCTGTTCGATGCCGTCTCCACCGGTAGAGATGAGATTTTTGGTCAGATGCGGGTCTATGTTGACAATACCAGAATTGCTCCTTCGTTGCTCATTGACCTCGACTTCAGAAAGTGGGATGGTTAACGGTTGCATCACAACCATCAACTTTTTCTCACGTTTTTTGATAACATTGACCACACGCTTCCTGTAATTGAGCACTGTGAAGACCAGTATGGAATCTTTTGGAAGATTGAGGCTGATTTGAAATTCTCCTCTTTGGTCGCTGAAAGTTCCACGATTACTATTGAGAACCTGTATGTTAACACCAATCAGCGTCTCACCTTCGGGCCCGGTAATTTTACCGGTTAATGGGAATAATTGTTCCTGTCCGAATGATTGTCGGAGGGAGATCACCATCAAACTGTAAAAAAGCAGCAAGCGAATTGAAGTCATAATTTAGTTGGTCAAATATCCCGGGAGAAGATGTTTAAAAGTATTAAAATTATTGTTTGTTCGCTGAATGGTAACTGCTAAAAGTCATGGAAGGGAGTGAGCAATTTTCGCTATTTTCGCATTCTGATTTTATTCACTTTATGGCTCAAAAACAGCGGCCCCTGACTTCAGTCCTGATTAAGCCTGCAGGACCGGATTGTAACCTGAAATGTACCTATTGCTTTTATCTCAGGAAGGAGGTGCTCTTCCCTGAGACTAAAGATCACAGGATGAGCCTGGAAACACTGGAAGAGTTGATTAGACAGGTGATGCAACAATCCGGCAGGGAGGTTTCCATCGCCTGGCAAGGTGGTGAGCCCGCCCTTATGGGACTGGATTTTTACCGGAAAGTCATTGAATTCGAGACCAAATACGGTCATGGCAAGCAGGTTGGCAATGGTTTTCAAACCAACGGAACCCTGCTCGATAGGGATTGGGCAAAGTTCTTTAAGCAATACGACTGGCTGATTGGGCTCTCACTCGATGGTCCCGAACACATACATGACCGGTACCGGGTTAACAAGGGAGAGAAGAAAACCTGGGCGGTAGTTGAAGAGAAGGCCAAAATGCTGCTGGAAGAGGGCGTAGCGGTCAACGCGATGTGCTGCATCACCGATTATTCGGCCGATTATCCCGAAGAACTGTACAACTATTATAAAGGCTTGGGGCTTACCTGGATGCAGTTTATTCCGGTTGTTGAGACAGATCCCGAAAATCCATCCCAGGCTGCGCCCTACTCGCTCACTGCTGAGAAATATGGAAATTTTCTGGTTAAGCTATTTGATCTGTGGTTGAAAGATTTTGAAAATGGTGTTCCAACTACCTCTGTCAGGCATTTCGAATCGGTTTTTTATTCCTATGTCGGAATGGAATCCCCCGAATGCACCATGATGAAAGAGTGTGGACCTTATGTTGTGGTTGAACACAATGGAAATATTTACTCCTGCGATTTCTTTGTGGAACCTAGGCACCGTTTGGGAAATCTGCGGAATGACAAGATCATCAACATGCTGAACAGCAAGAAGCAGGATGACTTTGGAAAAGCAAAGACCCTGCTGCCGCGGAAATGCAAATTTTGTCCATGGCTGTCCAAATGCTTCGGCGGATGTACAAAAGATAGAATCAAAGATCCTGCCGATCAGCGGTTACCACGATTTTGCGATGCCTTTATCCAGTTTTTTGAGCACGCCGATCCTACCATGAAGGTACTGGCGAAAAACTGGATGCAACAACAAGCCGACCACCAGGAGCGGGAGGAGTCAAGAGGCAATTATTGGGCCTTCCGGGAGACGAAGAAATGACTGAAATATGGAAAGACGGGACGACTGGGATGACTAGGACGACTTGGATGACGGAGAGAAAGGGAAATGTGAAAATTGGAAAATGTGTAAATGTGAAAATGAAAAAAGCTCTAATCAATATTTACATATCAAATTAACAGTTTTAATTGTCCTGATCGTCTTGCTATTTTAAAATGACTGATATTTAAAAATAGATCAAATTTAATGCACAAAAAGCTATTGCTGGGGGTGGAAGCCATCGGCCAGGGTGCCATCGACGGAGGGATCTCCGGTGTATATGCCTATCCTGGGACACCCTCTACCGAGATCACTGAATACATACAGGAGAACGAAACTGCCATTGACCGGAACCTGCACCGGCTGTGGTCGGCCAACGAGAAAACGGCCATGG
>JBBIUJ010000149.1:0-9596 GCA_037440345.1 Prolixibacter sp. | reverse complement strand
CGTCCACATGCGGCTGATGCCGGGATACCGTGGTTGGTTTGCACTCAACCTTGCCTCTGTAGCCGGATTCTTCAGCGTGCTGATGACCTACCTGGGAGTAAACTACTACCTGACTGGTCTTCACTCCTACGGAAGCGGAAGCGCCTCCTCGTTCCCTTATGCCTTGGTGATTGTGATTGTGCTGGTTGGCGGTATCGTCTGGAAAGCATACAACAATCTGGGTAAAATTGATTTGAAAGAAGATTAAACTGGTTATATTTTGTAATTTCTTATCAATACCATTTCCTCCGTTTTTCCTTTGTGCTTTCCTTCGAGACCTTTGTGGTTAATTTATAAATTTTACCACGAAGTACGCTAAGGTTCACACAAAGTACACAAAGGGGAGATTTCGGAAGGGCCCAAAAGAATGATCAGTAAAAAATGTAAATAATTTCAGTCCTTATAATTAATATCAACGATTATCATGAAGTCTATCTCTTATCTTGTTTTAGCGTTGGCCCTGTTAACAGGTTGTAACAATGCCAAAGTCAAAAAAACCGAAAATAAACCATCCGATCACGCATCGATGCCTGCACCTGCAGCGCCGGTAATGCATACCGTTGTTGCCAAAGATGTGATCCAGACAACTGGTTATACCTATCTGCTTTTGACCGAGGAAGGGAAAGAGTACTGGGCTGCCGTTTCACGTTTCGATGCCGTGAAGGGTAAAACATACTATTACAACAACGGCATGGAGATGCAAAATTTCAAAAGCAAAGAGCTTAACCGTACATTCGAATCGATCCAGTTTATCCAGGAATTCAGTGACCAGCCTATCCAGGAGAAAGTACAGGCGCCGCTTACCACCAAGGGCAGACAATCAGTGGATAAAGTTGATGGCATCAAGGTTGAGCCTGTTGCCGGAGCAGTCAAACTGGCCGATCTCTTTGCCAACAAAGCAAACTATGCCGGGAAAAAGGTGAAAGTGAAGGGCCAGGTTGTTAAGTACAGTCCGGAGATCATGAACAAAAACTGGATCCACCTGCAGGATGGTTCTGAAGCCAATGGCTCCTACGATTTGACCATCACAACACTGGAAACAGTTGAGGTTGGAAAAGTGGTAACCTTGGAGGGCGTTCTGGCAATCGACAAAGATTTCGGATACGGGTACAAATATGATCTGATCCTCGAAGAATCCAAAATTATTAAGTAGTATCCAAAAGACCCAACGGAGGGTTTGAAGGGTTTGAAATGTAAAAAAGTTTGAAATGTTGATTTATAGGCACATTTCAAACTTTTTTACATTTCAAATTCACAAACCATTTTTGGCACCAGTACCGTTAAGTAATTCTAGACTATTTAACGCTGAGATCATTTCCTCGGCACGATTTACGACTTTTATTATTTTACCACTTCTGTCAATAATCAGATGGGTTGGGAATGAATTTATCCCTAATTCGTTGTATATAAACTGCTTTTGGTCGGCAATAACGACATATTTGAATGTTTTTTGAGATAAAAACTGATTTAATTTTTCTTGCGAATCCAAGGCCAAACTAACAAAGACAATATCATTGCGATTTTGATATTTTTGTACAATTTTATTAAGTATGGGAAATTCAGCGACACAAGCATGACAAGCAATGAACCAGCATTTTAGAATTAAGATTTTGCCTTTCGTATTTTCATTGTTGTACTCAATCCCGTTTAAATCCTTGAAGCTAAATTTAGGAAAGTCTTTACCCTCCATCTCAAAGTGTGCATATTCGGTGGATGAAGTGTTTTTAATTGTACTTCTTATATCCGGATCTGAGGTTTGGTCAAGTTTGAAAAGTTTGTAACGAGGGATACTATCCTCAGAAATTAGTTTTAGCGGGATAAAATCGCCGGATGTTAGCTTCTTCAGGAACTCCCCTTTGCTTATCGTTTTCGATGAATCGTCTATCGCGATAAAATTGGATGACAATATGATAGTGTTGGATTGATAAGTCCACCATTGTATAAAATTCTTCTCAATATCTTTAAAATTAACATCAGGTTGTTCTAAATTTGGTTTTTGCGCACACGCCATCATGGTGATAGTTGCCATGAAGAATGCCATACAAGTGTTTTTTTTCATTATTGGTTTATTCTAAATTTTCCCAGGCGGTAACGTTGCCTTGTTTGATTTGCAAAACCCCGTAAAGAATTGCGATACCTGCCAATCCAAACAATGATTGTCCAACGCTTAAACCAATGGTTAGGTTGATCATCAGCGCTCCGGCAGAGGTGATGACGAATCCCCAGAATCCAAATTTCTTCCAATGAAAAAGCATCACAGAAAATACAACGTTTGCGATTCCAATTATGCCTAATAAAATGATCATTGGATCTGATATATCACCCGGTAAACTCTTTGTTAGAAACTCCTTCGCGAAGAGATATATCCATGCTGTCAGTGAATTGGCCACTATCATAAAATGAATCGCTGTATACGGGACCCGCCTGGTTTACCCTGAACGAAGCCGAAGGGTATAGTGGTGAGAGAGGCGCTCCCCGTCAGTTCTTACTGGCGGGGCCGTCTACTCGATTAGCATCAGGATTTATTTTTTAAAAATCTTGTTTATTAAGTCTTCTTGATTAAATCTTAGGTTTCTCATCTCTTTGTTTTTTATAAGTTTTGATATTGCTAATATTATCATTGCTGCGACAATTTCTTTTAATTCCCAGTAAACAGTTTCTGCTAGAGTTTCTTTTCCTTGTATTCTTATTATGTCATTTGAGTCATAAGACTTTTCTCCGTGTACAATATCATTTCTAATTTTGTAAGCAGAATCCAAAATAGACTTTAGTCTTAATGCATCATTCCGTTTTATGCACAGATGAATTAAGCACATCGTTTTTATCATTTCTGAGGAAGTGCTTTTGTCAAACAGACCTTCAAGTGCAAAAAGTAAATCTAGAAGATTATCCATATTAATTTGGTCAGACTCAACTGCATTTAGATATCTTTTTAATGGCCAGAGATTCAAATGCCATACAGAAGCTAGTCCAGAAAGATTAATTTCTACATTTGATAATTTTGAAGTCTCAATTAATACTTCGTGCATAAATGAATTCGTTGCTTTTTTTGTAACGAACATCTTATTGTCAGATTCAATCTGATAGAATCCATCAATTAACGGATTCTCAGTTGGTAACATTACAGAAGTTGTTGGAAATGAAAGATGAAGTGAAGCCAAGAAAAAACTAGCTAACTCTTTAAGAACTGCAATTGCTTGATGATAATGTGGTAGAAAAGTCTCCTTATATTTAAAATAATCATCTCTAATTCTCGAATCAATGGGTATGTCTACAAGAATAAATGATTGTTCTAATTCTATTATTGCAAAACCTATATGATGCGACCAAGTCTTATAGCCGTTAAATCTATTCTTCTGAGATGGACTATTGCAATATTCATCTATTAACTCCTGAATTCTATTTTCATTTACAAAGCCAGATACAAATCGCGGAAAGATTACAACCTTAGCATTTACTATTTCATTTGGATTAACTCCTTTTAAGGCTAATCCAAAACCAAACTCAAATTTTCTATTCCAAACTTCATTTGATAGAATTGTCTTTAAATGTTCCGTCAAATTAAATTCTATAGGGTCAGTACTAAACTTTTCTTCTGTGAAATAGCAAGGAATAACCCATCTTGAAATAGTGCTCATTTTGATCTTTTTATATTGGTGCTAACGGTCTGCGACTACCCGCAGACAGGGTTATTCAAGTTAATATTTTTTTGACTGGCATGACTGCCCTGGTTGCGGGTAGTTGTTGTTGGCATGCGTAACTTATTTATAATGAATGAATATCGGCATTACACATGATTGTCTAGTCGGCTTTCCATATAGATATGCAGGCTCCCAATCAGGCAATATTTTTAACACATCGATTACTTTTCTATCAATTTCTCGATTAATTCCTCTCATTACTTTGGGATTATGTACTTTACCAATTGTATCAATCTCAAGTTGGACAAATAATCGAGTTTTAGTTTTGACAGTGTCAACTATAAATGAATCACTATTTAAATGAGATGAAATAAACTTCAATAACTCAATATTACCACCACGATACTGAGCATCTTTTCTCCAGTTTTTCGAGTTGTCTAGACTATCTGTAATTATTCTTGCTCTCTTTAAAAATTCAATGCCATATTTCACTTTCAACAATTCGATCATTACAGAGTCATAACAATTGTAATATTTCAAAGAATCAGTAAAATACCAATTTATTTTATAGTTCTTCGCTAAAACATAGAAATATGTATTTTCGACAGGTAATAATTCTTCAGAATGAAAGGCAAAATTGGAATTCGTGTAATCCAATTTCGCTCTTTCACTTGCCTTCTGACAATCAGTCTGTGCAAAGCTGGAGCCTGAATATAAAATCAATAAAAATATTAGTATCTCTGACCTCATATTATGCATGCTAACTTTTGTATATATTCAACAAAACCATACAAACACATCTATTTTGAGAAATGTTGGTATATGACAGTCAGATCTTTGATAGTTTTTTTAAAGCGATGCATACGATTTATCTATATTTTAGTTAGGTAAAAGCGTTTGACAGCCTCCGGTTATTTTGTTTAGTCTACCAAACATATAAATTAATATTTGAAGCTGCAAGAAAAAATGCCTTCATTTTGAATGTTTTACGGAAATATCTAAACAAGAAGAGCTGCAAGCGCTCGCTAAACCCAACAGGGAAAGGTAAACCCGGAAGATTCCCTGCTACAGGGCTATTGATTTAGCCGTATAAATCCATGCGGAATCTTTTGTGTAGAGGCGCCTGGCGGGCGCCTCCTTGATAGACGCTTGCAAAATCGTACAGCCGCCCGGCGGGCGGCTCTTCAGGAATATATTGTAGCTGCTGCGCCTGGCGGGCGGCTCTTTCGGATAAATTGCATTTCGCTAAAGAAGGCGGGCTCCCCTTTCGAAATATATTTTGCATTCAGGCATAACAGATATGTGGGCAGCTCTTTGGCAATATATTTTGAATTATGCTTGAGCATGAGGGCATCTCTTCAGAAAATGGCTTAAATATTATAGAGCTCTTTGCCGGCTTTGAAGATTGCTGCTGAAATGCATGGGAGTTCAAAGAAGAGCCACGGAGATTGCGGCTGAAATGATGGAGGAGGGTCATGAAGATAATAGCTGAAATGTTGAAGAGCCGCCCGGCCGTGCGGCTGTACTTGGCTGCAGGTATATGGATTGAGTCGTCCAGCCGGACGACTCTACCTGAAGATTTGTCGGGGGAAATTCGTTTTTGATCCTGAAATGGTGTATATTTATGTAAGACCTTAAATGAGCGCAAATGACAAAGAAGCAAACAATAAATATTGATGGAACAGAGATAGTCTTGGTTCAACAAAACGAACAAGATTATATTTCATTGACAGACATGGCCCGGAGTCAAATGGAAGATGTAATTATTATAAAATGGCTAAGCTTAAAGAATACAATTGAATACATCGGAGAATGGGAAGCCATGTATAATCCCGGTTTTAATTATACCGAATTCGGTATAATTAAAAATGCAGCCGGTAGTAACAATTTTGTTTTATCTGCCAAACATTGGATTGAACGTACCGGAGCTATTGGATTATCTGCGAAGGCGGGTAGATATGGCGGAACTTTTGCCCACAAAGACATCGCTTTCCATTTTGGAATGTGGATTAGCCCAAGATTTCAACTCCTTTTAGTTAAAGAATATCAACGACTGAAAGAAGATGAAAACAATCGGCTCAAACTGGAATGGAATCTGCAGCGCACCCTTTCAAAAATCAATTACCGCATACATACAGATGCAATTAGAGAGAAGATAATTCCACCGGAGATTACGCCACTGCAAGCCACTTCCATTTATGCCAGCGAAGCCGATCTGCTGAATGTCGCACTTTTTGGAAAAACTGCAGCACAATGGCGCAACGAAAATCCTGATGCCGATGGGAATGTGCGTTATGCAGCCACTTTGGAGCAATTGGTTGTGTTGAGTAACCTGGAGAGCATCAATGCTCTGCTTATTCATCAGGGGTTGCCGCAAGGGGAACGGTTAAGGCAGTTGAACGCCATTGCCATTACTCAATTGAAATCACTGCTAGGCTATAAGCAAATCACCACACTAAAATAAGCGATAGAGTCTGTGCTTCTCTGTGTAACTCTCCCGAAAAATTGGGACAAGTTGTGCTTCTCTGTGAAACTCTCCCGAAAAATCGGGACAAGTTGTGTAATATTGTATAAGAAAAAGTGTAAATCAAATCCGATATGACTAACTATCAGGTTTACGGATATCGCTGGGTAATGCTGGGGCTCTTTATGCTGATGGTCGCCATCAACCAGCTTTTGTGGATCACCTTCGCATCTGTCACGGTGGATGCGGCCTCCTTTTTCAAGGTGTCTGATCTGATGATCGGGATGCTTTCCATGTCTTTCATGATTGTGTACATCATTGTTTCAATCCCCGCCTCCTGGGTGATTGACACCTATGGCATCAAAATCGGGACAGGGATTGGGGCTTTACTGACCGGGGCCTTTGGTTTGATGCGGGGCTGGGCTGGCGCCGATTTCAACATGGTTTTGATGGCCCAAATTGGGATAGCTTTCGGTCAGCCTTTTCTATTGAATTCGATCACCAAGCTCTCGGCAAAATGGTTTCCGCTCGAAGAACGAGCCACTGCGGCTGGTCTGGGAACTTTATCGATCTACATCGGCATCCTGGCGGGCATGGTGATGACACCCGTACTTTTTGCATCAAAAGGGCTGACCGGTATGATGGACCTTTACGGTATTGTTTCGGCCGTCATTGCGGGACTGTTTCTCGTATTTTCAAAGGAGGCGCCACCAACACCCCCTTGTGAAGCACACGGCGAAGAACGGGCCTTGGTAATGGATGGATTCAAACTGATGTTCCGCTCGCGTGATTTCTGGTTGCTGATGGTGATCTTTTTCATCGGACTTGGCGTCTTCAATTGTGTCACCACGTGGATCGAGAACATCCTGATACCGCGCGGATTTTCCGCGGCCCAGGCAGGAAATACGGGAGGTGTGATGATTGCAGGAGGTATTCTGGGGGCTTTGATCATGCCTTTTCTTTCGGATTACTATCGTAGAAGGATCCCATTTATCATGATAGCCCTCGTTGGTGCTACCGTGGGGCTTATTGGCGTCGCGTTTGCCACCAATTACAGCCTGCTTCTGGCTTCAGGCGCTTTTCTGGGTTTCTTCCTGCTAAGTTCCGGACCGATTGGCTTTCAATATGGAGCCGAAATCACCTGGCCTGCCTCGGAAGGGGCATCTAATGGCTGGCTCCTCCTGATGGGTCAGATCGCAGGCATTGCCTTTATTTTCGGTATGGATGGTTTGAAGTCCGAAAGTTCGGGCTCCATGACTTATCCCCTGATGGGTTTGATTGGTCTGCTGATTTTCGGTCTGGTCCTCTCCTCCGGACTAAAAGAGTCTAAAATGCTGACCGGCAGCGAACCAGTATTTGAACCTGACTTGCAGATTGATGCAGTTCCGGTTAAGACGGAAGAGGAAAACTTACGTGCATCCAACTAAATTGTTGAATCAATCTTTGACAATTGCTGCTATATAAAAATCAAGTATTTTCTTTTTTCTCATTCAAATTGGTTATATTTATTATTGATGCGGAAAGATGCACGTGTATACATTGGAGGCTCTATTGATATGGTGACCTTGAGTGTTTCCGCCAATTATACCCAGTTTTAATCCATTAGCAAAACTTAAATAGGACCACACCATGACTGATCAAAATGCAATAAATCAGAAATAAAATGACTAATCAAAACGCACTAAAGCTCTTTGAAGATAAGAAAGTCCGTACTGTGTGGGACAGCGAACAGGAGAAATGGTATTTATCCATTGTTGATGTGGTTGAAGTTTTAACAGATAGCCCAAACCCACGCAAGTACTGGAGCGTACTGAAAACACGGCTCAAAAAAGAGGGAAGTCAGTTGGCTACAAATTGTAGTCAACTGAAAATGCAGTCGGCTGATGGAAAGTTTTACAAAACTGATGTGGCCGATGTTGAGCAAATTTTTCGATTAATCCAATCTATTCCATCACCTAAAGTAGAGCCATTTAAACTTTGGCTTGCCGAAGTAGCCCGCGAACGTTTGGAAGAAATCGACGACCCCGAACTTGGTATCGACCGGATGTTGGAATACTACCATCGGAAAGGATATACTACCAACTGGATCAATCAACGGCTCAAAAGCATCGAGGTACGAAAAGAGCTAACCGATGAATGGGAGCAGCGAGGCGTTAAAAAAGGTCAGGAATATGCCTCGTTAACCGATATTATAACCCATGGCTGGTCGGGGTTGACCACCAAACAGTACAAACAATACAAAGGGCTAAAGAAAGAGAGTCTGCGCGATAATATGACCAACCTCGAATTAGCGCTCAACACACTTGCTGAAGCCACCACCACCGAAATATCGAAAGAACACAAACCCAAAACATTAGATGAAAACAGACGGGTAGCTGCCCGAGGCGGTTCCATTGTTGGCAATACCCGCAAAGAAATCGAGGCAAACCTCGGCAAAAGCATAGTAACACCCTTGAACGCAAAAAAAACAGACGCATTACCAAGACCAGACTATGAAAAATAACCAACTTTAAACAAACCCTTCTAACCCTTCAAACCCTTCAAACCCTTCAAACATTTTTTATTTCCCCGGCGTCATTTGCGTCTCCCTGTTCATCTCGAAAATGTCGGTACTGATGGAGTAATCGCCGATCAGGTGCTTGCAGAAATAGTCGGCCTTCAGCCAGAACGAATATTCGGTTTGATCGCCATAGCCGTGTCTTTGGCCGGGCATCAGGAAGAAATCGAACCGCTTGTTGGCACGGATCAGCGCATTGGCCATGCGAATGGTATTCCCGGGATGAACGTTGTTATCGATATCCCCTGTGATCAGCAACAATTTGCCCTTCAGGTTCTTGGCAAGAGTGGTGTTCTTCTCAATTTCATACAGGAACTGTGTCTCCCCGTCGTCGTTCAATTTCTCCTTCACCCCATTGTGGGTTTCACTCCACCAACGGTTATAAATGTTGTTCTCATGGTTACCTGAGGAGGAAACGGCAACTTTGTAGAAATCAGGGTACTGACACAATGCCGCTGTAGACATGAACCCTCCGCCGGAGTGACCGGTTATGCCAACCTTTGTAATGTCGATAAACTTGTACTTGTCTGCAAGCTGCTCGGCCACATATTTTTTGTCGGCAAGCCCGTAATCCCTTAAGTCGCCGTATCCGTAGTTGTGGTACCACTTGGAACGGTTTGGGTTACCGCCCCTGTTGCCCAGGGTAATCACGATAAAACCCAGTTGCGCCACCCGGTCGGTGCGGTCCATCCTGCTCGAAAATGCCGCGTTGACCGCCTCCGTTTGCGGTCCGGGATAGACATATTCGATGAGCGGATACAATTTTGTCGAATCGAAATTGAACGGCTTGTACATCACACCATAAATATCGGTAATGCCGTCTGCTGCCTTGGCTTTAAAGGGTTCCGGGAACTTGTATCCAGCCGCGAAGAGGTTTCTCAAATCGGATGTGGCC
>JBBIUJ010000148.1:0-9648 GCA_037440345.1 Prolixibacter sp. | reverse complement strand
CTGCCGAAACCATACTGTAAAACCCTTTTTTGGAGGGGGTGAACTGGGCCAGTTCGTACAATGCTGATGCTGTTACAGCGGCTGCTGAGGCATCTCTTGGCGTTTGCACAGTTTTTGGGGCATCAAAATCCCAGTAGGGTATTTTATCCGATGGCAGATTGGGATGGTTGAGCATAAAATCAGCAATTTTTTCTGCCTGATATAGAAAGCTCACAATCCCAGTTTCGCGGTAGCACATGGTAAAGCCATACAATCCCCAGGCTTGCCCCCTCGACCATGCGGAATCATCAGATAATCCCTGGTGTGTACTCTTGTGAAGAACATTTCCGGTAAGGGTATCGAAATCGACCACCTGAAAGGAGCTGTAGTTGGCCCGGAAATGGTTGGCAAGAGTCGTCTCAGCATGCTTGACTGCAATGTCGTAATATTGCGGATCGCCGGTTTGCCTGGAGGCCCAGAAGAGAAGCTCAAGGTTCATCATGTTATCAATAATGACAGGGTATTGCCATTTATCCGCACCATGGTCCCATGAACGGAAAGCTCCTACTTTATCGTTAAATCGCTTTGTCAGCGTCTTGGCAGACTGAATAAGAATATTGCGGTAGGCAGAATCTTTTGTGAGGACATAACCCTGACCAAAACTGCACATCATTTTGAATCCCATGTCATGGGTCTGGCCATTTAACTTTTCAGGTTCCATCGAACGGGTAAATTCGGCGGCTAATTGTTGCAACTCTTTGTCGTCGGTTAAATTGGATGCAATCCATAGGGTTCCGGGGAAAAAGCCACTGCACCAATCTTTAGAGGGTACGAGATTTAGCGACCCATCGGCATTCAAACTTCGTACAGATACCACCTTGTTATCGGATTGGGATATTTTGGCTGCGCTTTCCTTATAATTAGTTGTTAGGAGCTTAAGTTGTTTTTTGATGAAGGCCGTGGATGGATTGTCATTGCTTTTCCCAGAGAAACAGGCAGAAACAAGTATCAGCACTATTGCTGATAAAAAAGCCATCCTCGTACAGGCAATCATTTTTTTCATGTATCCGGTTGAGCTGAAGCTCCAATTGTTAACTTGGTTTATCTAAAATTAGATAGTTTCGGAGGCTAGGATCGACCAATCATGTGTCAGTTTCTATCAATTATGTGCCAACATGTAAATCATGTTTCGCTTTTGAGACATTTGTTAAAAAATGTTGAATTTGATGAAGAAAAAATGGTTGAATGCTTAACTTCGCCATTCGAAAATAGCTTCTCATGGCAGATTTCTCAAGTAGCAGGAAATTTGGTTTACTCACATTGTGCTTTCTGGCTTTTCTGTTATCTATTCCATGCAGTTTGACTGCAGATGATTTTAAGATAACCAGGATTTCGCCTGAAGGTGGATTTACCTATGACGCAATAAGCACCATCAGTGAAGATAAATTTGGGTTCATTTGGTTTGGATCCAGCAATGGCGTGTATCGTTACAATTCTGTTGAGACGATCAAATTTATCAACTCCCCCGATGATAAGAACTCACTGCCAGGGAACAATATAAGGTCTCTCTTTCTGGATTTAAAGAAGGATCTTTGGATGGCAACAAACAGTGGATTAGCTGTTTATGACTACAATAAAGAAAATTTCAAAAGATATGTCTTTCACGATGTCAATGGAAATCCCAAAGGAATCAATGTCTCACAAATCCTTCAGACTGCAGATAGCAGCTACTGGATGGTTGATAACAGTGGGTTTGCCGGAATCGATTTAACCAGAAATCTGGTTACCTACCTACCTGTGCCTGAAACAGATACAAAGGATGTGATCCGGATGGCCGTAAAATACAAGGACAGCGACAGGATATGGCTGGGCGGGCAGAGAGGGGGTATATATTACTGCGATCCTCCTTACCAAAAAATAACCTTTTTCGTCAGGGAGCGTAGCGAAGTGGTGCTTTCCATCTTGCCTGACCAGGATAAGGTCTGGGTCGGTTATGACTGGGGTGGCGCAGATATCTTCACAAAACAGGGTCTTTTCGTTGAACACTTTGGTGATGAAATGACCGGCCGAACAAATATTCCAAGTTCAAGGGTTAGAACCATCTTCAGAAACAAGAATGAGATATGGATAGGGACATTTAAGGGACTGGTCCGAATCCAGCAGAATGAACATGAAGTTGTCGACAAGGAGAAAAATTCGGGGCTACAAAGCAGCAGTATTTTCCAGATTTACAGGGATTCCAGAAATGGGATATGGATAGGTACCTGGTCCGGAGGACTGAGTTACATCAATGAATGGTCCAACAGTTTTGAACATTTCAGACGCGAATCAATATCTAATTCCTTGAGCGATAATGTTATTAGTGACTTTGAGGAATCCCCCACCGGTGGGGTTATTGCTGCAACAGAGGAAGGGCACCTGAATTACATGGATAGGGGAAGCAACAAATTCTCCCTATCCCTCATCAAAGGGTTAAAAGGTTTTGTGTTTTCCATCAAATCCCTTTACACCGACAAGGACGGAACTCTTTGGATAGGTACATATGCTTCCGGTATTTTTTACCAGACACTAGGATCAAAAGAATACAAACATTTTGATCTGATCGATGGTTTCAGGGATCAATTCTACGATATTACCTCTACCGGCGAGGGGATGTGGTTTGGCTCTTCCATCAGAGGCGTTTTTTATTACGATTTCAAAAGTCGTCAAATAAAAAATTATATTCCAAAGAATTCCGATTCCGAATCCCTCTCTTCAAGTAACGTCAGGTCTCTTTTAATAGACTCTAAAGGGGATCTATGGGTTGGAACACTCTATGGCCTTAACAGAAAAAGCAGGGATTCTGATAAATTCACCAGATATTTCTATAACCAGAGCCAGAAGAACCGCATTAGCAGCAACATTATCTATACGCTGCTGGAAGATTCGAAACATAAAATTTGGATTGGTACCGCAGGTGGAGGAGTAAATATTTATGATCCGGTCACCGATTCTTTCGCGCAACTATCCCACAAAGACGGACTTCCTGGAAATGATGTTTGTGGAATCCTGGAGGATGCTTCAGGAGTAATATGGATGAGTACGGAAAATGGTATCTCAGCATATTCCCCGCTTACAAAAAGTTTCAGGAATTTCGATTATGTGGATGGTTTGCAGGGGAATCAGTTCAATCCGGGTTCAGCATTTAAAAGCAAAAGTGGAGAGCTTTTCTTCGGAGGTTCAAATGGGTTTACCCGGTTCGATCCAAAAATGATGAAGGAGAATCCGGTTGCCCCAAGCGCCTACATTACCAGACTAGAGATAAATAACCAGGAAGTTAGTCATTTGAGTGATCCGGGATTAATAACACAATCACTCCTGACACTTGACCATCTTAACCTGAATTACAATCAAAATTCGCTCAGATTTGAGTTTGCTGCCAATAATTTCCTGCTACCTCAGAAAAACCGGTTTAAATATCGGTTGACCGGTTATAGTCCCGACTGGGTTGAAATTCAAAAAGAGAACAAGGCCATCTTTACCAAGATTCCTCCTGGTAGCTATATTTTTGAAGTGAAAGCGTCAAACAACGATGGCAAGTGGAACGAAACGCCAACCACACTGAAAATTACCATTAGAAGTCCCTTCTGGAAGTCCTTGTATGCCATTATCTTATACATTGTTTTGCTGCTGTTTCTCTTTTATTCCTTGCAACGGGAGTTGAGGTTGAGAAACCGGCTTCGGAATTCAATTCTCCAGGAGAGGAATCAGCGCGAAAATGAAGAGAAGCTCCACCAGTTAAAACTTCAGTTTTTTACCAATATTTCTCACGAATTCAGAACTCCGCTGACTTTGATCTTATCACCGCTTTCGATACTGAAAAGGAAAATTGCCGGACAAGAGGAGCACATTGAACATGTTGACATGATTGAAAACAATGCGAACAGGCTTTTGCGATTGGTCAATCAGATACTGGATATACGCAAAATTGAGTTGGGCAAAATGGATTTTCGGCCGCAATCATTCGATCTTATTGCCCTTTGCCAGGAGGTTTTTCAATGCTTTTCCCTGCAGGAAAACGATCGCAAAATAAGATTTGTATTTGAGTCTGACTTTTCTACACTCTTTATCTCCATCGAAGCGGATAAGATTGATAAATTGATTTTCAACCTGCTGTCCAATGCGATGAAATATACCTACCCTGGAGGAACCATCGGACTTTCCATCAAGAAACCGGATTGGAAAGGTGGTTTACCTGTGGAGCCTTTTCATATGATGGTTGGTGATGACATTCAGGGAAAATTCGTTACTGTCATCGTAAAAAATGAGGGCCATGGAATTTCCGGGACCGATTTACCCCATATTTTTGACCGGTTTTATCAGTCTCCGGGTCAGAATACCGGAACAGGTATTGGATTGCATCTCTGCAGCGAATACATTCAGATGCACAAAGGTCAGATAGAAGTCTTTACCGGTGAAGGGATGGGAGCAACATTTCATGTCAGACTTCCAATTTCTGAAAATGAAATCGAGAGGGGTATACGTAAGGCGATTACCCATACCGTCATTTTCGAAGAACCGGAAATTCATCCGCATAATCTAGCCTCCGTTGCAATAAAAAACGAGAAGGAGACAAAAATCCTTGTTGTGGAAGACAACAAGGAGATGCAAAGATTTCTGCAAAAATTATTATCTGAATTCTATAGTATTACCACTGCTGATGATGGGACTGAAGGGTTGAAACTGATCGGGGAGATTGGACCGGATCTTGTGATAACCGATATCATGATGCCTGGTATGAATGGCACAGATTTTTGCCACATTCTCAAGACAGATTTGAACACAAGTCACATACCTGTATTGATTTTGACTGCGCTCTCCTCGGTTGAGAGCCAGTTGGAAGGATTTGAAACCGGTGCCGACGATTATGTGGTCAAACCTTTCGACGACAGGGTTCTGGTGATGAGAATAAGAAACCTATTGGAATCCAGGGCGGTTTTGAGGGAAAAATTCACCAATGCGCCCGGCGAATGGCACGAAGAAATGCAAAAATTTCAACCCGACAGGGAGTTGCTCGATACGGCCACAAACATTATTGAACATCATCTGGTTGACCCGAACTTCTCGGTAGATGTACTCGCATCCGAGTTGAATTTAAGCAGAAGTTCCTTACACCGGAAATTGAAGGCCCTGACCAATCAGTCTGCCACCGAGTTTGTTAAATTTGTCAGGATTAGCAAATCAATCAAACTCATTGAGGGTGGTGAGACCAATATTGATGAGATTTGCTTCAAAGTCGGGTTCAACTCCCATTCATACTATTCCATGTGTTTCAGAAAACAGTTGGGACAGACTCCTTCAGATTACATCAGCAGGATGAAAAGGGGAGCGAAGGGAGCAAATTAGTTAACTCTGCTTTTAATTTTGAATCAGGTTTTCACTAATCTGTTTTATGTGAATGAAGTGATAATTAAAGACTCAGAACATGTCAATCCATTGATATTTATTTTCTGTCTTACCGAAACGGACTCTAGGTTAAAGTTATGATAGAAACCACTAAATTTGCTTTTTAGCTTTTTCGACCAAACACCATAAAAATTTATAAAAAATATCTCTATGAAAAATTTTGGCAAACAACCGTCCATTTTAAGTAGTCTTGCAATCGTGATGTTGCTCTTACTTTTTATTTCCCCATTTATTTCCAATGCCCAGGTAGTCGGGCTCGACAATTGGTATAACCGCGAGACAAATGCCAAGGGTCAACCCTTCCACTATCTGTGGACCGATACTGAGAACAGTGGCTATTCGCAATGGGGCGAGTTATTCAAGAAAAGGGGGGCAACCTTGTCAACCCTCGAAAGTGCGGCGACCTCAAAAAACCTGAAGGAGCTGGATGTCTATATCATCGTTGACCCGGATACGACCACCGAGTCGAAGTCGCCAAATTACATCCTTGCCGATGATATCAAAGCCATCAAGAAGTGGGTCGAAAAGGGTGGTGTGCTGGTTCTGATGGCCAACGATGCCCCCAACTGTGAATTTACCCATCTCAATCAGCTGGCAACCGAGTTTGGTATCTATTTCAACCATGTCAGTCTGCATCCTGTTTTAAACCGGAAGTGGGATATGGGCGCATTCACATCTTTTCCTGACCATCCGATTTTCAAAGGTGTCTCTAAAATATATATGAAAGAGATCTCCTCCTTTCAGTTAAAAAGCCCTGCAAAACCGATTCTGACAGAAAATGGCATTGTCTTTATGGCAGAGAGCAAAGTCGGCAAAGGATTAGTGGTTGCAATCGGGGATCCATGGATCTACAACGAATATATGGACCACAAATATTTACCCGCCGATTTTGAGAACCTGAAAGCGGCTGAGAATTATACGGATTACCTGCTGAAAAATAGCAGAAAAGCGAAGTAGATTTCTTTCGCAATAATTCGTGCGGAAGTCAGTGAATCTGCGGCTTTCCAACGATTTTTATTAACAACTGACGGGGTGACTCTGAGTCACCCCGTCAGTTGTTGGAAAATATGTAATTTTGCCTGTTCTGAAATGAAATAGCGCAAAGAATGTTTGTTAACATCTTAATTGGAATATTGAACCGGCATATAATGGTAAGAAAACACCTTCTATTTTGTTATCTACTGGTGTTTCCGACCTCTTTAGCGTTATCAATTCGAAACTCCAACGCCATCGAAGTGGTCAACAACCTCAGCTTCGATCTCTACTCTCAAGAGCACGGTCTTTCCAATAATCAGATTCATTGTGTATTACAGGATAGCAAAGGCTGGATGTGGATTGGTACTTCCCAGGGGGTGTGCCGGTTCGATGGTTATCGTTTTACAGTGTTCAAAAATGATCCGGACGATTCGACCAGCTTGAAGGGGAATCTTGTAAGGGTCATTTACGAGGACAGCAAAGGGCAGTTGTTCATCGGGACAGAAAATGGAGGACTCAACAAATTTGACAGGGGCAAGGAGACTTTTCAGCACATTTTTTACAATGGGAACTCTGCACCACTCAAGGATGTATCGGTTACCTCAATCATGGAAGATCATGATAAAAATCTTTGGGTGGGCACTGAGACGAATCTCTACCGAATTGAAGACGGGAACAGGTTAACGACAATAAAGCCATCCAATCTTCAGGATTTTTCGGAATATTTCAGGGTGATTCGTACCGATCATTCCGGGAAAATATGGATTGGCACCAACAGAGGAGCATACATCTATCATCCGCAGACAAACCAGGCTGAACAGTTGAAACTACCCGGAAATTTCTCCAATGACGAAATCTGGGAAATATTACCGGACCAGGATGGAACGGTGCTGGTCGGGACTTATACTTTTGGATTATTTAAGGTAAATGCGGCTTCTCTTGAAGTTAAGTCAATCCCGATTGATCCCGAGAATGACCGTAGCCGAACAGTACGGGCTATTACGAAAGATCCAAACGGAAAGTATTGGATCGGTACAAGAGGTGGGCTGTATCTGTATGACAACCTCAAAGGTGTTATTGCGAAATATTTCCATGATGACAGGGAGCAAAAGAGCCTTGTCAACAATTCAATTCTTTGTATCTCCAGGGATGCCAAGGGAAATTTGTGGATTGGTACCCGCCAGGGATTAAACCTGCTGATTGAAGAACGGATCAATATTCAGGGATATAAATCGATGATAGGTGACAACCGTTATCTAAACAACAGCGAAATATACACTTTCTGGGTAGATCCGACCGGTAAAATCTGGATTGGCACCGAGAACGGCGGGATAAACATCCTCGACAGGAAGAGTGGTCAATTCAGCTATCTGGTACCTCAGAAGAACAATCCGAATTCGCTTTCGAGCAACTGCATCAAGGCGATTGAAGGTGACGGGAAAGGTAATATCTGGATCGGTACCTTTCTCGGTGGGCTCGACCTGTACAATAGCAAAACCGGAACGTTTAAACATTTCAGAAATGATCCTTCAAATCCAGGTAGTTTATCCGACAACAGGGTGTTTGCCTTGCTGCACGACAGCAACGACAATATTTGGATTGGCACCACCAGGGGAATAGACAAATACAATCCGGTAACCGGTGAATTCCTCCACTATCTCAATCTCGTTGATGGTCAGCAGGTCAACTGGTTGGCGGAAGACAGCGACCATTGTCTTTGGATTGGCGCTTCAGAAATGGTAATATACAATCCTAAAAATAAAAAGATTGTGCGATTGAATGAATCTGTCAGGTATATGCTGGAAGATTCCAAACACCGGTTTTGGATTACCACGTTGAGTCATGGTATCGCGCTCTATTCAAAAGAAACCGGGGCCATCAAATATTACAGCGAAAAGAACGGTCTGGCCAACAATCAGGCATTGGCCATGCTGGAAGATGATGAACATTTCTTATGGATTAGTACCACTAATGGCCTATCCAAATTTGATCCTGAGAAGGAGCGTTTTCACAATTTTTCGACGAAAAATGGTTTTCAGAACGATCAGTTTACCTATGGGGCAGCCTACAAGCTTCCTCCCGGGGAGTTGATTTTTGGGGGTATTTCGGGGTTCAATATTTTCGATCCAGCCAAAATAAAGTCGAGCGACTATTTTGCGCCCATCGTCTTTACCGATCTGAAAATATCGAACAAAAGTGTACCAATCAGTGAGGATGGGAAAGGGGTTCTTACCAGGAGTATCTCCGAAACTGACAACATCAAATTAAAATATGAGCAAAATTCGGTGGAGTTGGAGTTCGCCTCCTTCGATTTTGCCAATATCATGGGAATTCAATATTCATATTACCTCGAAGGATTCGATAAAGGGTGGAAAGATCCTTCAGATAAGAGACTGGCTACATACACCAACCTCAATCCGGGTACATACACCTTTAGGGTAAAGACAGTGTCTATCGACCGGCAAGAGAGCAACATTGGACCAATTCTCAAAATTGAAGTACTACCGCCCGTTTGGCAAACCTGGTGGTTCCGCATTTTATTATTCCTGACAATCCTGGGACTGCTCTATTGGCTGATATCGTTTTTGCAAAACAGGGAAAAACTGAAACACAATCTCATATTTGAAAAGCTCAGGGCTAAGAAACTCCACGAACTCGACATGATGAAACTGAGGTTTTACACCAATATTTCGCACGAGATACGTACGCCTTTGACGTTGATTCTGGGTCCGCTCGAGAAGCTGAGAAATCATACCATCCCCGAATCCGAAATTCCCGGGCATCTGGAGATCATGCACCGCAATGCCAATCAGCTGCATGAATTGATCAACCAGCTTCTCGACTTCAGGAAGATGGAAAGCGGTAACCTGAAGCTTGTGTTAAAAAGGGGAGATATAGTATCTTTTGTCTCTGGTATTGTTGGTTCTTTTGGAAAGTTAGCTGAAGAAAAGGAGATCGAACTTAAGTTCAATTCATTGAAAAAAGAGATCTTAACCAACTTCGATGAAGATAAAGTGGCTAAGATCATGAACAATCTTCTGTCCAACGCTTTCAAATTTACCTCCAAGGGTGGAAAGATCACAGTTAACTTGTCACTGGTTTTTGATACGGAGGATCAGGATGCCGGTAACGAATCTACCGAGAAAAGGATGGTTGAAATTGCCGTTAAGGATACAGGAATTGGAATCTCAGAGTCCAATCTGGAGAAAATTTTCAATCGTTTTTTTCAGGTCGACCAGTTTTCTTCAC
>JBBIUJ010000147.1:0-9717 GCA_037440345.1 Prolixibacter sp. | reverse complement strand
GTTCAAAGGTACCGACAGTGAATTTAGCTTTTCTGACACTTATGCGCCTGTTGAATTTGGAGGTGCGCGTGCCTGCGATGCCCGTGTATGGGCCGGTTTCAATAAGGTAAACAAATCCATGGGGCAGTATGAGAAATATATAATGGGTCAGATTACGTACGACAAAAACGGGTACGCAACCAATCGGATTCCGCTCTGGATCAAACCGGATGCCCTCCTTTCTGTTGAAAATGTAATGGGCATGATGCGCGATCATTTTGAAGGAACTGTACTGGATATGACCAAAGATCCTGGTGCAGGACCTAATATTCTTCCCTACCGTTGGCGCCCGATGGGATTTAAAGTCGATTCGGTTTCTTATTGCCACGAACGGGCTATCTCAACACAGCAGACTGGTTTTTCCTTTGTTGCGCAATGCCGTCCTACCCTGCCTGACCCAATTGGAGGTATACTTTGGTTTGGTGTGGACGATACTTACTCAACCTGTTACATGCCGGTTTACTGTGGTATAAGCGAAGTTCCAAACTCACTTAAAGTTGGTAATGGCGACTTCCTGACATGGTCGGATACTTCGGCCTTCTGGATCTTCAATACTGTTTCGAACTTTTGCTACCTCCGTTATGACGACATGATCAAAGATGTTCAAAAACTTCAATCAAGCAAGGAAAAAGGATTTATCAACGGAATTGGCGCCATTGACCAAAAAGCCCTGGCTTCCTGGAACAAAGGGGACAAAACTGGTGCAATCAAAAGTTTGACAGCCTACTCTGTTAACCAGGTTGAGACTACGGTGAAAGAATGGAAAGATTTGAGTCACTATTTGATCATCAAGTACAAAGATGGTAATGTCATGAAGGAAAAAGAGGGCAAGTTTGAGCGAAATGAGTACGGAAAACAGCCTGCTCAACCGTTGCATCCCTCCTACCCGGATTGGTGGTACCGTCTGATTATCGAGAAAAACAAGGACCACTTTAAAACAGTCGAGTAATGACTGAGAAGTCTTCCGTTTCTAGTGCAATTTTACCTTTTGCATCTATTTTAATAAAGGGTAAAATTGCACTTTTTGTATTTATCCTGCTCCTTACTGGTATTGGGTTGTTTGCAAAAGAGAAACAATTCAATTACTTAAAGAATGGTGTATCGTTTTCTATTCCAATAGATTGGAAAACGATTGCAGATGAAAGCCTGCCTGACAAGGGTTATTATTATTCGGCAGAAAGTACCAAAAAGAATTCCACCGGACTATTCACCCTGGTTACCATCAACAATGTTGAGAATCCGGCAAAATCTATTTTTGTACAAGAGAAAAACATGAAGGAGGAGGCCATTTACCGGGAGGCTGGTATTGAATTCACAGCAATTGAAAGCTGCAATTTTGGCAGTATTGACGCTAAAAAGGCGGACTATGAATCCGTGGTAAAAGGAACTAAAGTATCCGGAATAATATACTGTTTCAACTGCTCAGAAAAGACCTATCTACTTTTCTTTCAAACCGGATTAAAAGACAAGAAAAATAATGACAAAGTATTCAGGATGATAGAACTGACATTTGCCTGCAGATAAAAAAAGAGGCTGTCTCAAAAGTGAATTTATCTTCCGGAGAGTTCACTATTTGAAATCAGTCTAAGATAAGAGTACAAATAAAAAGAGGGTGTCTCGGACTTATGAGACACCCTCTTTTTTTTAACTATATGTCGGATTAATATTTGAAGACTTTTCCGCCGCAAATTACCTCCTGAAGTTTTTCATCAAAAGTGGCGCGCAAACCGGTGCGATAAGCTGCATTTGCCATGATGACGGCAATTGCATGGCTGTAGCCGGCTTCGATCGGTGCATGTGTTTTTTCGCGCGACCTTACGCACTGCATCCAGTTCAGCATGTGTGCGGAGGTAGAAGGATCCTTGCTGGTATCGGCGCTTGTTGCCATGGCAACTTGCGGCAGTTCAAAGCTTTCGAGCAAATTGGCCTTCATTCCCATCTCCTTGGCTTCTCTTTCACGCAATCCGCCTTCTGCGGTAACTTTGTTGGTATCCAGATTCAGCATACCACCATTGGAGTAATACAGTTCTTTGGTACCACCGGCGCTGTTGCTGAACCGGGATGTATAGACTACCTGAAAACCCTTTTTGTCGTCGCCATAATCAAAAACTGAAGTCAATGTGTCAGCATTGCTCCGGCCATCTTTCCATTGATAAATACCACCATTGGTTGCCACGCTGCGCGGATGAGCCAAACCGGTGAACCAGTGAACGGTATCTATCTGATGGCACATCCATTGTCCGGGTATCCCGGAGGAATATGGCCAGAAGAGACGAAACTCCAGATATTTTCTTGGATCCCAGGCTGCTTCCGGGCGGTTTAACTGGAACCGTTTCCAGTCGGTATCGGCCTCTTTGAGCTGTTTGACGGTTTCAGGTCTTCTCCAACGGCCGGGTTGGTTCACATTCCAACTCATTTCGACCATCACGATATCCCCAAACTTACCTGATCTTAAATACTCATTTGCTGCAATATAGTTCGCAGTACTTCTTCTCTGTGAACCGATCTGAACGACTGTGTTGTTTTTGTGACAAGCGTTCAATCCGGCCTTGGCATCTTCCATGGTTTCAGCAAAAGGTTTCTCACAGTATGCATCTTTCTTGTGGTTTGCTGCCTCAGCAAGGTGTGAAGCATGCGCAAAATCCGGAGAACTGATGATTACCGCATCAACATCTTGACGTTGATATAACTCATCGTTGTTACGGCATACTTCAACATCCCAACCGCCTTTTGATTTCATGAAAGCTTTACCGTCTTCCCTCCTTTTGTTCCAAAGATCAGAAAGGGCGACAAATTGAAAATTCTGGGCTTTCGCATGATCGTTGAAACTTGGAAACAAAGCGCTGTTAAAACGATCGGAAAAGCCAATCACTGCCACATTTACCCTGTCGTTGGCGCCAATGATCCGGCCGTAGCTTTTTGAACTCATGGTAAGGCCTCCGACTGTTAAAGCGGTAGCGCCTATTGCCGATTTTTGAATAAATTCTCTTCTGTCAGACATATTTTTTTAAGTTTTTAAATGAATAAAAGTTAGTCTTAATTATTCCGTGTACGATAACGAACAAAGTTAAAAATTATCCTTTCGTTTGAAATATGTTATATAACACAAAAACAGAAGTTATTCAAAACACAAGAGGCTGTAAATAAAAATTCTAACCAATTTTTGTGATGATTTCAAAAAAACTAGGCTGTTATAAGAACTTTTTAGATTATATTTAAGTCTCCTAATTATAATTTAATACAAGGACTTATTATGATAAATATCGAGGCATTTTTTAAGGTTTCGTATGGACTATATCTGGTTTCTTCCAAGTTTCAGGACACCAAAGCGGGTTATGTTGCCAATACCGTATTCCAGGTAACTTCACATCCGCCAAAATTTGGAATCAGTTGTAACAAAGATAATTTTACTGCCGACATCATTAAGAAAAGCGGGGCATTCGCCTTTTCCGTATTGGGAGAACAGGCGTCTACCGGTTTGATTGGAGATTTTGGTTACAGAAGCGACAGGGAGATCGATAAATTCAGGGGAGTGAACTATTTCATCGGTGAAACAGGGTCACCTATCGTTACGGACTCTTGTGTTGCATGGTTCGACTGTAAAGTAACGGATACCTTCGATGTAGGAACTCATCTTCTTTTCATTGGAGAAGCAATTGCCTCCGATCTGGTTAATTTAAATATCAATCCCCTCACATACAATTATTACCGCGAAGTAATGAAAGGGTATTCGCCAAAGAATGCCCCAACTTATGTTGAAAAGCCACTCCTGACAAGTGAAGTCACGAATAAAATCCTTGAGAATGAATTATGGCAGTGTCAGCTTTGCCATTACACCTATGAATCGGAGAAAGGAGATCCAATTTCGGGAATAGAACCCGGCACAAAATTCGAGGATTTGCCTGAAGATTGGACTTGTCCTATTTGCGGAGCCGACAAATCTATGTTTGAACGTGATTGAATGCCAGTTATTTTACACTGATCAGTTCAATATCGAAAATAAGTACCGAATTGGGGGGAATTGAACCTATGCCACTACTCCCATATCCTAATCCGGATGGAATAAAGAATGTTGCTTTTCCTCCTGTTTTCATCAAAGGAATGCCTATTTGCCATCCCTTTATCAAACCGGAGAGCGCATATGTAAATGTTTTGTCAGTTGCTGTTTGATCAAAAACAGTCCCATTCATCAGGGATCCTTTGTAATGTACTTCGACGGTGGAAGCTGCTGTAGGAGCAGATCCTGTCCCAACTGCTGTCATGATGTAATAAATACCTGAAGCATCTTTGGTTGCAGTCAATTGTTTGGAAACCAGATAATTTTTAATAAGCTGATCGTCAATTTCAGTTTGATTGTTTTTTGTGCTACATGAAAGCAACAAGACAGAAGCCACTAACAGGGTAAGATATTTTATTCTCATTTTTTTGATTTTTGGTTTCTTTGCAAGTAAAAAATTATCGCGTAGGTAGAGACTGTTTAAAATTTTGCCTGCAAAGATATATTTATTGACGAATTTCAAATCGGCACTTCAACAAATGATTTAAACAGATCAGTGAGATTTCCAAAATATAATTTATATTTGGTCTTCTCATTCAATGATTTTAAACTAACTAACTGACTCAAGGATGACAAACACCGCTCAGCTTTCTTCCGAGAATGAAAGAATTCTCTCCATTGACTTTTTCAGGGGTATTACCATGTTCCTGCTTATTGGTGAATTTTCAGAACTTTTTGGTTATCTGACCAATCCATATTTTGACGGGACAATTGTCTCATTCATTGGGAAGCAATTTCATCATCATGAGTGGAATGGTTTGCACTTCTGGGATCTGATTCAGCCCTTCTTCATGTTTATTGTTGGGGTTTCAATGCCATTTTCATTTACCCGACGCTGGAACAGGGGGGATAGCTGGAATACGACGTTTCGTTTTGCTTTGAAAAGATCATTTTGGCTACTTTTCCTGGGATGGTCGCTCTATTGCATTGGTCCCGGAAAAATAGGTTTCCGCATGACAAACGTATTGGCGCAACTCTCAGTTACCTATCTGATTGCATTTCTGATGATGAGAAAAGCGGTAAAATGGCAGCTTTTGGTATCTTTTGCCATGATTTTGCTTTCTTATTTACTCTATCAGTTCTGGCCCGTAGAAGGTTACAACCAGCCTTTTGTTGCTGATCACAATTTTGGCACCTGGTTTGACGTGACACTTCTTGGAGAGATGAACGGAGGTCATTGGGTAGCCATCAATGCAATACCAACCACGGCCCATACTATTTGGGGAGTAATTGCCGGAATGATCCTGATGAACGATTGGACACCTGCCAAGAAAGTAAAGACCATGCTGGTTGCCGGTATCATTGGCGTAGCCGTGGGTTTTGCGCTTGATCCATGGGTTCCCATTATCAAGAGAATTTGTACCCCTTCTTTCGTTATTGCCAGCGGCGGATTTGCCATGATCGGACTCGCTTTTAGTTATTGGATGATCGATATGTTGAAATTCAGGCGCGGAACAAAGTTTTTCGCCATTGTGGGAATGAACCCACTTTTCATTTATCTGTTCGCGCACATCGGCGGAAATGAATTGATTGCCAAGATATACAAACCATTCGTACCACTTTTTTTCACCTGGAGCGGAAATCTTGGCATAGAGATAGTTGCCTCCACTTTGGTGTGGTTTACCCTGTGGTACATCTGCTATTTTCTATACAAACAAAAGATTTTTATACGAGTCTGATAAATTGTACTTTTGATGCCGGTCCGAATTAAAGTGATTTGCGTGTCTGAAAAGGTAAAAAAGTATCTCCTCAATTTTCTGAAGTTTGTTGTCTCCGCAGCAGCTATTCTTTGGGTACTCCACAATGTTTCCTTCAAAGAGGTTTTGAAAGTTTTTTCAACCTCAAACGGATGGCTACTTTTGGTTGCCGCATTGTTTTTGTTTGCATCCTTTGTCCTGTCCGGATTCAGGCAAAATCTTTCTTTCAGAAGCACCGGTGCACACTTGTCACCACTGCTCAACCTGAAACTATTCTGGTTGGGATTGTTCTACAACCTTTTTCTTCCAAGTGGCATTGGCGGTGACGGGATTAAAGTTTATCTCGTCAACAAATACCGGCAAAACGGTGTCAAAAAGAACATCGGCGCCATGCTGGTCAACAGGATTTCCGGACTGGTGGCCGTTGGAATGATTACCATTGTGTTGTATTATATCTCGGGAGATGAGTTCAAGATTGGTTGGATCGGTTGGTTGGGCATACCTTTCCTATACCTGCTTTATTACTATGTTCTCCGCCTCTTTCTGAAAAGCTTTCTGCCAATTCATGCAGGATTGTTCGCTTGGTCGGTGATCTTGCAACTGATGCAATTGCTTTCGGCATTGTTTATTTTGAATGCATTTCATCAATGTGACAATATTTCAGAATACCTGTTCCTGTTTTTCTTCTCCACCATTGCCACAGCATTGCCAATAACCATTGGAGGATTGGGGGCCAGGGAAGTGGTATTTCTGTTGGGTGCGAAATATCTGCATCTGGACAATGAGCTTTCCATCGCCCTAAGTTTTATGACCTATCTTATATCAGCACTCGCCTCATTCGGGGGAATCTATTGGGTATTTTTTCCCCCATTCAGAAGGGAAAAGGATAGATTGGGAAATGGAGCAAAAGAGAGTTAAGGCTGAAAAGATAACCCAATCTATCCCGTTAGTCCAATATATGTAGATTTTTACATTCGTTCTTCAAGTTCTTTTTCCGTAACTTATGGTAAATATCCATTGTTACAATTCCTTGAGTTATGGAGAAGAATAATCAAGTCATATCAGTCTCGTTTGTCCAGGATATTAAGACCATCATTGGACAAGCTCGTACGCAAGCAGTACACAGTGTGGAGTTTTATCGGGTACAGATGTACTGGAAATTGGGCGAGCGCATTTTTAATGAAGAACAGCATGGTAAGGACCGGGCTGATTATGGAACCTACTTAATCCGGAATTTGGCCAAAGAGATTGAACCGGAGTTTGGCAGCGGTTTTTCGGCTCGGATGTTAGAACAATGTCGCAAATTTTATCGCACCTTCCCAATTGCGAACGCACTGCGTTCGCAATTGAATTGGATGCAATATCGATTGTTATTCAGTATCGACGATGAACATCGAAGAGAGTATTACGAACTTGAAGCCGTCAAAAATGCCTGGACTGGTCGTGAGTTGGAAAGGCAGATCAGCTCGGGTCTATATGAACGCTTGTTGTTAAGTAATGATATAGAATCGGTAATGTCGATGGCACGCAACAAGAGATTGCCAGAACTGCCACAAGAGATTGTGAAAGATCCGATGATATTGGAATTCTTAGGGCTTGAACGAAAACCGCATTACTACGAAAAGGACTTGGAGTCGGCCTTGATAGAACATCTTCAACAGTTTATGCTTGAACTGGGAAATGGATTCTGCTTCGTGGCTCGACAGAAACGTTTTTTGATTGAAGACGATGAGTATTTCGCCGATCTGATCTTTTACAATCGTCTGTTGCGGTGCTTTGTGGTGATCGAAGTAAAGACAAAAAAGATTACCCACAAGGACATTGGGCAACTTCAGATGTATGTAAATCATTACGACCGACATGAAAAACTATCTGAAGAAAACCCAACCATCGGCATTTTGTTGTGTGCCAGTAAAAACAACGAAATGGTTAAACTTACCCTTCCGGCCGATAATCGCGCCATTATGGCTAGTCAGTATCAACTATACCTGCCTTCGGAGGCACAACTGTTAGAAGAGCTTAGAAAAGAATTTCAATTTGAAGAGCTTAGGAAGCTGAGCAATGAACAGGTATAATCATTTATCAATTTTGCCCTTCCCTTCTGCGGTGTAATAAATAGTACAATGCAGGCGTGACAAAAGCTGTCAGTAAAAGCGATGAGGTTAATCCACCCACAATCACGGTAGCCAGTGGTCTTTGCACATCTGAACCAACACCCGAATTTAGCGCTGCAGGGATCAACCCGATGATGGCAATCAGCATGACCAGAAAAATGGGCCTGAATTGAACAATGGAGCCCTTGTATACTATCTCCCTGATGGTCATTGCTTTCTTTTCATAAAGTTTGTTGAGATAGCTGACCCACAATACACCAGCCATCACACAAACGCCCGACAATGAGACAAATCCCACACCTGCGGAAATACTGATATTGATATTCCTGGTAAGTAACGCAACTATTCCGCCGACTACCGCGAAGGGGATGTTGGCCATGACTATCAAAACATGAATGGCATTGTACCTGAATAATATCAAAAGGATGGAAAATATCAGCAGCAATGTAAAGGGAATAATTAACAACAGCCGATCCTGGGCCCTTTGGAGATTCTCGAACTGCCCGCCCAAACTGTAATGATAGTTGGAAGGCAACTTAATTTGTTCCTTGATTTTATTGCCAATTTCAGCGGCAAAACTTCCCTGGTCCCTCCCCCTGATATTGGTTTTTACGGTGACCTGTCGCTGTTCGTCATCCCTGGCAATGATGGTCTGACCCTCTGATAACCTGATATCTGCAACTTGTGAGAGTGGAATTCTCAACCCGGTTTTTGTTGGAATAATAATTTTTCCAATTTGTTCGGGAGTCTTTCTGCTCTCTTTTGAAAATCTGAGAATAATGTCAAATTTCCGCTCTTCCTCCCACAAAGAACTGACCGGAAGTCCTCCAACTGCCATCTCCAGCACCGCATTCACATCCGCGACATTGACACCGTAGCGGGCTGCCTTTGCCCGGTCAATCTCAATATCCAGCTGGGTCTGCTTTTTCTCCTGTTCGATCGAAGTTTCTGAAGCCCCCTTTACGGTTTTGGCGATTTTCAGGATTTTCTCGGCATAAACTCGTAGGGTATCCAAATTTCGCCCTGTTACAAAAATGGCCAGGTCGGAAGATGATCCTGTGGCATTTTCAGTGACCATGTCGATAATGGGTTGGGTAATGGTAAAAGTTGCTCCTGGGATCAGCTTTTCAAGATCATTTTTAATAATCAATACCAACTCCTTCTTCGTCAGTTTACTTTCCCAGGAGGAGTAGGGTTGTTTCAACTGAACCATGGCTTCTATCCTATTGGGGCCAAATGGATCTGTACCATCGTCATTTCTACCAAGCTGGGTTAGGACTCCCTTCACTTCATCATATTTTGAGAGTTCCTTTCTTAAAATGGCAGGATACTGATTCGCCGCATCGAGTGAGATACCGGAAGGCAAAAAGACCCTAACCCAAATACATCCTTCATCCAGTTCAGGAAGAAATTCTGTTCCCAGGCGTGATCCTGAGAATAGGCCCAAAAGAACCACAACCACAGATCCGGCTACCACCATTTTGGGAACCTTCAATACCCAGGAGAGAACTTTACTGTAAAGTTTTTCTATGAAATCCCAAAGATAGTTTTTGCTTTCTGAAGAAGTTGTCTTGAAAAGGAAGGATCCGAGGACAGGCACCATTGTAAGGGCGTAAATCATTGATCCCATGATCGCAAAGGACAATGTCCAGGCCATTGGTGAGAACAATCGACCTTCGACCCTCTGAAGGGTAAACATGGGCAGCAGGGCCACTGTTATGATCAGAACGGTATAAAGAATCTGCATTTGGACCTCCCTGGCAGAACGTATAACAATCGAATCAATTCCATGTTTGCGGTCGGCCTCAGA
>JBBIUJ010000146.1:0-9860 GCA_037440345.1 Prolixibacter sp. | reverse complement strand
GCCATTGACGGGGAAAAATGGTGGTCTACGGCAGGCGCCGATCAGTTTGCTCAATTGTACAATGGTGGCCGTCACCGCTCACAGATTAATCCTCCGAGCGTTACAGGATACTACCAGAAAAAATTTAGTGGTCTGAGCCCCACTTTCTCGTTGTCCGTTGCAGGATCGTTGATGGAATTTGTGCCTTACCTCCGACTGGCCGATATCTATCTGATGTATGCCGAGGCTGTCATTTTCAGTGACAAGGGGACTCCCCAAAGCACGTCAGGCAATTATTCCCTCACGGCAGAACAGGCTTTAAATGTGATACGTACCCGGGCTCAGCTACCAAATATCAATGCAAAATTTACCGGTAGTTCGGCCGTATTTTTCGAAGAAATCGTTCGGGAAAGGGCTGTTGAGCTCTCTTTCGAAGGTGCACGCTTTTGCGACCTGCGCCGTTGGAACAGGAATGGTGATCCCAGGTATCTCGACAAAACAGCGATAGATTTTGACAGGGGAAGCAATGGAAAACCCATCAACCTTGTTGAAAGGCTGGTTGTACGGAGAACTGCCGAAAAGAAGCACAACTGGCTACCGATACAGGTGAAGTTCACCAAACAGTACGAAGGTTTTCCTCAAAATCCTGGATGGTAAGGTTAGAAAAACAATTTAAAAACTTTAACAAATGAAGAAAAAATACTCTATCATATTGGCTTTTCTAAGTTTGGCAATATTATTTATTCCAAATAACACCACCGCCCAGGATGAAAAGTCAATCGTAGTCACCTCTGTTGTTAATGACAAAGATGGAAAGCCAGTCATTAACGCGGAAGTTTTTAGCGGCAACTCCTATACCAAAACGGATGCGGCTGGTAAGTTCTCTATTTCAGCGGAACCGGGGTCGAAACTGATCATCGAAGCCAAAGAATTTGATGTCATCACTTTAACCGTTGATGAAGCAAAGCTCAAAACCAAAATCATTTTGACTTCCACCAAATTCTTGTACGATAATGATGCGAAGGTTAACCTGGCATTCAGAAAAGCCTATGAAGGCGATGTTGTTGGCACTGTTAGTAAGGTAAACACAACGGAAGTTGGGAGTTACGATAACGCGATATGGGCCGATAACATCTTAACTGGTCGCACTTTAGGATTAATGGGGAGTAATACGATCCGCGGTATCGGTATTGGAATAAATGTAGCCGATCTTACCGGAAGTGGATTATCTTCGGGGAATGCACTCTATGTTGTTGATGGGCTACCCCGCGACATTACTGCGTTGAGAATGTCCGAAATAGAGGAGATCACTGTTCTCAAAGATGCGAATGCAGCGGTTTTGTACGGTAGCGCTGCTGTAAACGGCGTTATATTAATTACAACCAAACGTGGGGAGGCTTTTAAAAATAAATCCTCATTTTCAGCTAACTACGGACTATCGGCACCTAGAGCCCTTCCTAAATTTCTGAATTCGGCCGACAACATGACCTATTTCAACCAGGCAAGGCTCAATGATGGCCTTACCGCACAATATGACGATGCAACCATTCAGAACTACAGGACAGGAAACAAATACAGGTATCCTGATGTAGATTACTATTCCAGCGAATACATGAAATCCTTTAAGAATTACTTTGACTTGAAGGGCGAATTTTCCGGAGGTAATGATATCGCCAAGTATTACTCAAACATTGGATGGAATTCCAGTGGCGGTATTCTTGATTTTGGCCAGGCAGCCAACGCCCGGAACAACATTTTCAATGTTCGTGGAAATGTTGATTTGAAAATAAACAGAGCAATCAAGACGTCCATCGATGGAACCGCAACTTTTGCCAATGACAAAAGGCAAAGAGGGGATTACTGGGGAGATGCCGCGACAGACAGGCCTTTCGAATTTGCTCCGCTACTTCCTTTTTCTTTGATGGATCCCAATGATCCTCTCTTAAAGGGAAGAAAGAACGACGTGGACGGACAGTACCTGCTGGGTGGAAATACGAACTTCCAGACCAATGCAATTGCTGACAGCTATTCAGGTGGTATCATGGAAAGCATTGCCAGGAAATTTTCCTTCAACAACAGGATCGATTTTGACATGGGGACAATAATGCAGGGACTCTCCTTTCATACCAACATCAGTTTCGACTACCTGATGGCCTATACTCAGACTGTTGCCAACACCTATTCAGTTTACGAACCTACCTGGGATGCCGCAACCGATAAAATCCTTAGTTTGAAACAGTATGCCGTTGATGCCCGACCCGGAACCCAGGTGGTTGGCGGTACCTTCTTTTACAGAAAATTCGGTTTTTACGGACTTTTCAGCTACGATAGAACTTTTGATAAAGTTCATCATCTGACTGGATCTCTGTTGGGTTATGGGAGCAATTCCAAAGATCAGGGAGATTTTCAGGGGGTAAAACAAGCACACATCGGATTACAACTAACCTACGTTTACAACAACAAATACCTGGTCGATTTCAGCGGCGCTTATATCAATTCAGTCAAGCTCATGCAAGGCAATAACAGAGGTTTTTCCCCTACCCTGGGTTTGGCCTGGATGTTAAAAAATGAGGACTTTTTAGCCTCAGCCAATGCGATTGATTATTTAAAACTAAGATTGTCTGCCGGTATTATCAACTCTGATATTCCTATCGGTGGATTCTATTATTACGATAACCGGTATACCACTTCCGGCAGTTATGCCTGGAATGAGGGTTTAAGAAGTCGCTCGGGTGTTATGTCAAGCTGGCCAAACAGTCCTGGTTTGGGATTTGTTAAACGCAACGAAATCAATTTTGGCGCTGAAGGCCTCTTTTTCAAAAAAACAATTGGCGCCGAAGTGAACCTTTTCTATGATGTCTACAGCGGTCTTGTTACTCGCCCAACTACCACTTATCCTAGTTTCTATACTGATTTTATCCCTTACCAGAACTTTGGTTCTGAGAATTACAAAGGGATCGAGTTTGGTTTGAACTTCAACAAATCTGTCGGCAACTGGCGATTCTACCTAGGTGTAAATACACTTTACGTAACCTCGAAAAGGACCAAAGTTGACGAGGTGTACAACAACGTTTATCAGTACAGACAAGGACAACCCGTAGACGCTACCTTTGGACTTGAAGCACTTGGTCTCTTCAAGGATCAGACAGAAATCAATGCAAGCCCAATACAATCCTTTGGTACAGTCAGACCAGGTGATATCAAGTACAAAGATCAAAATGGAGACGGAGTGGTTGATTCTAATGATGAAATCTACCTGCGCCGTTACCAGACACCTTTGTCCGGTGGAGTACAATTAAAGGTATCCTATAAAAATCTTACCCTGTTCGTGATGGGCGAAGGCCGCAGCGGGGCCCGGAATTTTAAGGAAGGAAATTATTACTGGGTCGACGGAAACAAAAAGTATTCGGAAGTTGTGCTCGACGCCTGGACTCCTGCTACCGCTTCAACAGCAACCTATCCTGCATTAAGTTCTCAGACTAATAGTAATAACTACCGCAGATCAAGTTTTTGGCTGTACAACAACGATTATTTCCAGATTCGTAAAGTACAACTGACCCTAAACATGTCCGACAAGGTATCAAAGTCGTTGCGGATGAAAAAATTAGACCTGTTTGTAGATGCATCCAATGTTTTTCAATTTGCAAAAAATCTGAAGATCAGGGATTTGAATGTTGGCGGCGAACCATATTACCGCACATTTTCTATGGGTTTAAAAGCTAATTTTTAATAACCAAAAAAGACTTAATCATGAAATCCATTAAGATATTTTCCCTGTTGATAGCTTCCCTGCTGATTGTTACAGCATGTAAATTCCTGGAACCTGAAAATGATAATCACAGTACAATCAACAGGCTTTACAATGACCCCTCCTATGCAGAAGGATTGCTGATCAGGGCTTTCACTTATATTCCTACCAACGACTACAGGTGGGATGAAGTTGCCACCGATGATGCCGTGACCAACGATAAGCTAAACTCTTTTACGCGCATGGCAAAAGGGGAATGGTCGGCGTTGTTTGATCCGCAAAACCTTTGGGACAACTCCAACAGGGCCATCCTGTACATCAATGAATTTTTGAGTATCGTCGACACTGTCGATTGGAAATGGACGAGCAAAGAGCAAAACAGCCTCTTCATCAGAAGGTTGAAAGGCGAATCCTATGCCCTTCGGGGAATGTTCAAATACTACCTCCTGAGAAACCATGGTGGAATAGGATCAGATGGCACACTGCTTGGAACACCGATTTACAATGAATTCCTGGCTACCAAGGATGCGTTCTCCAAGCCTAGGGCATCTTTTGCCGCGTGTGTTACCAGCGCAAACGCCGACTTTGACGAAGCGCTCAAATACCTTCCAATGGATTATGGCAATTTGGCGGCTCTTGTCAATTTACCTTCCGGTTTTAGCGAAGTAACGGATATCAACAACTACAATACGGTGATGGGGGACTACTCACGCCAACGAGTAAGCGGAAGGATTGTCAAGGCCCTGAAAGCCCGCCTGGCATTGTTGACTGCCAGTCCCGCATTCAATGCATCCAACGACCTGGTCCTATGGCAAAATGCGGCCAACCTGACGGCAGAACTGTTGTCAGACAAGGGGGGAGTCTCCGGATTGGACCCGAAAGGCCACATTTTTTATCTGGCAGCACAGGTTACCGAGGCCAACCTTTCGAGCGGCGACCTGAAGGATTTGAACGAGATCCTTTGGAGAAGGCCTATCTATTCGGACAGGGTCCGTGAAGAAAACAATTTTCCACCTTCACTCTTTGGCAATGGCAGGGTCAATCCCACCCAAAACCTGGTAGATGCATTTCCGATGGCCAATGGTTATCCGATTGATGATGTCAACTCGAAATACAATCCGGCTGCTCCATACACAGGAAGGGATCCAAGACTGGCGCTTTATGTGGTTTACAATGGGGCAAGTATGAAGAGCACGACAATTCAGACCGGAGTCGGTGGTGGTAGCAATGCACTTGATGCAACACAAACATCTACCAGAACAGGCTATTACCTTAGGAAACTGCTAAGGGAAGAGGTAAATGCCAATCCATCGTCTCCCTCTAATCAGCAACACTTCCAGACCCACATCCGCTATACGGAATTGTATCTGAACTATGCGGAAGCCGCCAACGAAGCCTGGGGACCGGATGGTAAGGGAACCAACGCCTTCTCTGCCAGGGAGGTGATTGCCGCAATACGCAAACGGGCCGGACTCACCCAACCGGATAATTATCTTGCCTCCATCTCAGGCAAAGACCAGATGCGCAGCCTGATCCACAATGAAAGAAGGCTGGAGCTCTGCTTTGAAGGATCGAGGTTCTGGGATGTAAGAAGATGGAAGGATGACCTGACCGTTCCTGCCAAAGGTGTCGCGATAAATGGAACAACTTATACTTATTTCACTGTCGAAAAGCGTGCCTACGACAACTCCTACATGATTTATGGCCCGATTCCTGACAAAGAAATTACTAAGTTTAACTTTATCCAAAACAAGGGCTGGAAATAATTTGTACTTATCACTAAAATATAGAAATATGAAGAAGATATTTTTAATCATACTTACGGTCTTTGTACTGTTTGCGTGTAGGAATTTTGAAATCAAACATCCTGATTTTGACTACACATCTGGTTATTTCCCCTATCAGTTTCCGGTGAGAACCCTTGTTTTGGGTGATTACATTTATGACAATGCGAATGACAATGCACACAAATTTGTTATTTCTGTTGCCATGGGTGGATTGTACGAAAACACAAAAGACCGGAAATTTACCTTTGCGGTTGACAATACCCTTTGCAACAACATCCTTTTCGTTGCCAAAGGTGATCCAATCAAGGCATTGCCAACCAATTACTACACTTTAAGTTCCACCGATCAGATAGTTATCCCCGCTGGTAGTTACAATGGTGGAGTAACTGTTCAACTTACCGATGCTTTCTTCAATGATCCACTGGCCATAAAAAACACCTATGTAGTACCATTGAGGCTCAAGTCATCTGCCGATGTTGACACCATACTTTCAGGTAGTTCATTAAATTCTGCCGCTGATCCGCGGGTAGCATCGCAGTGGAATGTTGCTCCTAAAAACTTTACCATGTTCGCTGTAAAATACATCAACGAGTATCATGGTAATTATTTCCATTACGGATCAAACAAGGTAAAGGACGCCGCCGGCACAGAAGTTGAAACTACTACTTACAGTGAAGCATATGTTGAAAGCAACAGCGTTTCAAAATTGGTGACATCCGGAAGAAACCAGGTTTCATTGACCACGCTTTTTCGTTCCAATGTAATGAAAGGGGAGATTAAGATGCTGCTAAACTTCACAGGAACTACCTGTACAATCACAGCCGATCCAAGTTCTCCCTATACCATTACCGGAACAGGTAACTTTCTGTCAAAGAAATACAACTGGGGAAACAAGGAGCGGGACGGAATTACTTTAACCTACAAAGTATCAAATAGTTCAAACTCGTACGAAGCAACCGAAACATTGGTTGTCCGCGACAGGGCCGTCGTGATGGAGACTTACGCTCCGGTAGTTTTCTAGCTTCAGAAAAAGAGACTACATCAAAGCCATACGGCTTATATGTAGTCTCTAGTTTTCTGCTTTTGATTTTGTTTTAAAGATTGTTTAAAATCGGGAAATGAAGAACAATTACCCAATTAGATAAATGAGACACATCCGCATATCAATTTCATTAATTTACCTGATGATTTGTTCATTCATTTTGCCATTGCATGCAGATCAGTCTATTACAAGTACTTTCCATCCCGAATCGTCCAAGCTTTTATCCCGGATTGATTTAAATTCCAATGCACTGGAGCTGGTAAAAAAACAACAAAGCAATCCGGAAAGTGCCATTCGGGAGCTTTTAAAATATTACCAAACTCGCACTTCCGTTCAGCATCCTGTGGACAAAAACAGAAAAGCTGAAAGCCTCCGAAAACCAATTCCCGGTAATGACATACAGACTGCAGAAAATGCCCTGAAGCACATTTTCGTGGGGCAATCGGCCTATCCACCCTACTTCTGCGGAAATGACATTGACTGGGGAACCAGGCCGGTCCCCGACAACGAATGGGTATGGCAACTCAACCGGATGTATTTCTGGGATTCCATGGCCGAAGTATACTGGCAAACCGGTGATGAAAAATATGCCGAAGAGTGGTGCCGTCAATTGGTCGACTGGACACGTAAAAATCCAAATGATAAAACCCACAGCTATGCCTGGCGTTCCATTGAAACAGGTATCAGAGGGTACCGTTGGAGTGGGCTTTTCCAGTACTTCATCGATTCACCAAATTTCACCCCCGAAGTTTTGGTAGCTTTTTTGAACAGTTGCCACGATCATGCTGAATATTTGATGACCCAGTACCGGACGAAAAGCAACTGGGGCCTGATGGAGGCCGAAGGATTGGCTTTTATCGCGATGACCTTCCCTGAATTCACTGAATCCGGGAAATGGCTGACCGAGGCCATCCGCCGGCTGAACAACGAAATCGATCTTCAGGTTTATCCCGACGGGTTTCAGCGGGAGCTGGCCATGGGCTATCACCTTGGAAGCATCGACTGGTTTCTCCGTACCTACGACATGGCACAACTGAATGGGAAAACCAATTTATTCCCATCATCCTACCTTGGTAAGGTGATGAAAATGTGCGAGGTCCCGATGAAACTTTGTCACCCCGACGGAACAAATCCACAGTTTGGGGATGCCTGGGCCGGCAGGCCCGGACAACATACCAGGAAATTTATGGAATGGGCAGGACGTTACAACAGAGGAGATTTTCTATTCCTGGCTTCCGGTGGACAAAAAGGGAAAGAGCCTGATTCAACTGCCTATGCCCTCCCCTTTAGTGGCCTCTATTCCATGCGCAGTTCATGGGACAAAGATGCTGTTTGCCTCGTATTGAAATGTGGCCCGGACGGTGGTGGTCACTGCCAGCCGGATAATGGCACCTTTGAACTTTCCGCGGGAGGGAGAAATCTAATGCCTGACGGCGGAAGCTATATCTACAGCGGCGACCCCCAAAATCGGGCATGGTTCAGGCAGACGAAAGTTCACCAAACGCTCACCTTGAACGGGGAGAATTCAAAATATGCGCCGAAATTACTACTTTGGAACCCCGGCAAGAGAGACGATGTGCTGGTTGTAGAGAACAAAAGCTATGACAATCTGACCCATCGGCGTGCTGTTTTCTTCATTGCTAAAAAATATTTCGTTATCGTGGACGAAGCATATGGAACCGCCACCGGAGAGATCGACCTCCACTTTCAACTGGCCCCGGGTCCAGCGGTTTTTAACCGTGATGCCTTAACAGTAACTTCCGGCCTTAAAAAGGGATGGAATATCTCGGTGCAAACACAGCAGCAGCAAGGATTGGAAATGGAAGAGGAGGAGGGGCAGGTCTCCTTTTTATACACAAAAAAAGAGCCTCGTCCGGCTTTTCGCTTCCACATCAGCAAAGCGACGCCCCAGTCGAACGTGCGTTTTGTGACTTTGGTGGCGCCATTTGAAAAAAAGGCCCCAAAGATCAAAATCGAGGTAGTTGGTAACCCTGAAGTTGGTTCTTCGGAGTTCTCTCTAATCATCAAAGAAGAAGGAACTATTAAAAAGATTGGATATTCACTCAAACAAAACTGACTTATGAAATTCGAAATCATTACGTTAACCTTCCTTTTGTGCCTCGGATTGATCATTTCCACTTGTGCACAAACCAATTCTCAAAAGGCTCAAAGCGTAGAAAATGAAATTCAGAAACTGGACAATCCAATGTCTGTAAAGTATCTGAAAAAGAACATTCGGAAATCATCGCCCCGACTAGTACTAACAGCAGCTATCGAGCAAAACCTGAAGCAAAAAATCAAAACTGATCCGGTAGTCAAAAACTATTATGCTGCTATGAAACTCAATGCTGCGAAGATTGTCAAACAGGATCTCCTGACAAGAAAAATGGAAGGCCGCCGCTTGCTGGGTACTTCACGCGAAATGCTTTACAGAATGAACGTTCTTGCAATGATCTACCGGATTGAGAAAGATCCCGTTATTCTAAAAAGAATTGACGAAGAGGTGAAGGCAGTCTGCAATTTCACCAACTGGAACCCTTCCCATTTTTTGGATGTGGCAGAGATGTCGATGGCTGTAGCGCTTGCCGTTGACTGGGCCGGCAAAGACTTACCGAAGGCTACTTACGATTTGGCCATTCTTTCACTGATCGAGAAAGGGATCAAACCAAGCTATGCAGAAAAGGGGATGGGCTGGATCAAAGGGACCAACAACTGGAACCAGGTTTGCAATGGAGGTATGATTGCCGCATCTATCGCAATTGCTGACAAGGATCCGGAACTTGCTGCCAAGACCATTGCCCGTTCGCTTGATGGCATGCCGTACGCCCTACAGGAATATGCACCGGATGGCGTTTACCCGGAAGGATCTACCTACTGGGGATATGGCACAAGTTTCTCCATCGTTACGGCATCCATACTCGTCAGCGCTTTTGGAACGGATTTTGGCATAGCAAATTATCCTGCATTTTTGAAAAGCGCCGACTTCAGGTTACAGAGCATTGCACCTTCGGGATCGTATTTCAACTACGCCGATTGTGGCGACAAAGGCGGTGAAGAGGGTGACATTCCCTTGGCGTGGTTCGCTGCGAAGACAGGAAATTCGAGCTATCTGCAAAAAGAAAAATATTTGATGGCCCCCGAAATGATGGGCAAACTCCCACGCACAGCCGGAGCCGGACTGGTGTGGTTGTCAGAATTCAAACCCAAAGGCGAAACGACTCTTCCCTTGGCCTGGAAAGGAGATGGCACCAACCCGATTGTGATTTTCCGTTCGGAAGCGGGCGACCCGGGCCACCCGCCACGA
>JBBIUJ010000145.1:0-9914 GCA_037440345.1 Prolixibacter sp. | reverse complement strand
TTCGCCCTCAATTCGAGATTTTTACGAACGGCTTCCCTGCGCAAATCGAGGTAACGGTATTTCAAACGAAGTTCATCCCCGCCATCGGTATCATCCTGGATGGTAAAAGGGGGAGTGGCAGCACTGTTTAGAACATTCAATTCTGAAATGTGCACTTCAACTTCACCTGTAGCAATTTTTAAGTTTTTACTGGATCTTTCCCTGACGACTCCCCGTGCCTGAACCACATACTCACGGCCAAGTCCGGAAACTACATTTTTGACTTCATTCGTAGATTGGTCATCCACAACCAACTGTGTTAATCCATACCTGTCGCGAAGATCAATAAATGTCATTCCGCCTAAATTCCTGACTCTTTGAACCCACCCGGCAAGAAGCACTTCCTGACCGATATTTTCCATGCGTATTTCGCCGCAAGTATGATTTCTGTACATTTGTAAGCGATTAATTTTTCAAGTCGCTAAATTACAAAACAAAAAGATGATTCATCCGTTCGATGACGAATATTTCATGAAAAGGGCGCTGGCAGAGGCAGAGCAAGCTTTTCGGGAAGGCGAAATCCCGGTAGGGGCAGTCGTTGTTTGTCAGAACAAAATCATCGCCCGGGCATACAATCAAACCGAAGTCCTTTCTGATGTAACAGCCCATGCTGAGATGTTGGCGATTACCTCTGCAACAAGCTGGTTGGGAGGGAAATACCTTACCGGCTGCACGCTTTACATAACCCTGGAGCCATGTGTGATGTGCGCCGGAGCACTTGGTTGGACACAGATCGACAGAATTGTCTGGGGCGCTCCCGACCCGAAGAGAGGATTCCAAAGAATCGCACCAGAATCCCTTCATCCAAAAACAGAAACAACAGGAGGTTTACTAGCCTCCGAAAGTGAGATGTTGCTCAAAAAATTCTTCGAAGCCCGGCGGAAATGATGTGATGATTAATTTTTCCACTTTCCCTTCTTTTTCTCCTCAAAATTGTGTAACTTGTCTAAACAATCAGATTGGTTCGACAGGTATGTTCCTTTTGCTTCTTCCCGATAGAATTACCTTCCAAACCGACCATTCACATCAAATGATGTTGGGAGCAACCACCTGATCTGAACCGAATCTCCTCTAAATCTTGCCATTGATTTTGGCTGTCAAAACGATCTGTTTTCGGCAGCAGGAAATCTCATGTCCAAAATTTTGCTGCCATGTTAAGATTCATTGCAATGAGCTATGTCATTCTTCTGCTACTGAAGCCTGCCTCAGCAATAGAATTCAATGCAACAATGAGCTTGGAAAACTACCATGGATCAGCATTACCCTTTAGTGACAATCTGTTGAAGATAAGAGTCCAACCTCAAAATCAGTCCGATTGTAAAGGCAACAAAGCAACATTTTCTGTCGCGGCTGAAGGGGGAACCGGTCCGATCCATTACCTGTGGAAAAGGAAAATACCGCAAGATTCGGTATTTAGCGCATTCGGAGCCAAAGATTCGATGAAACTCGCTGTTTACAATATTGGTTCAGCCACTGATTCTCCGGATGGAACCCAATACCAGGTAACGGTTTCTGATCAAATCGATCAGGTGACATCCTTCACTGCGTCCCTGACTGTAAACCAGATTTCAGGAATATCCCCGGTCGGAGTAGCAACCTTTACGCTAAACCAGGGTGAGAACCTGAGTCTTAAAGTTCTCACTTCGGGAAATTCGCCGCTGATTTATCAATGGATCAAGAAATTTGGACCTGGTGACTGGAGGAATCTCACAGATAATGCAACCATAACCGGAAGTCAGGTGGAGCAGTTGGACTTCACCAAAATTGCGGTTGCGGATTCAGGGATCTACAAAATCAGGGTTACATTTCCTACAATAAATGGGAACCAATGCACAGAAACCTCAACCATCTCGAGACGGGTTTACGTAACTCCGGTTGTAGATACCATTCCTCCCAGATTCATAAACCTAATTAACCAAACCGTAACCCTTTGCCAGGAGGATCTGGAACAAGCCGTATGGAATGACTCGCTCTCCGATATCTTACCGCACCGGCTTGACTATTGTCGGTTCCCCGGGCAGAGTCCGGTATTTGAACTCCCAAACTCTCATTTTTCAGACAATATTACGCCAAATGCCAACCTTATTCTCCATTGGGGAATTTTCGCTATGGCTGATTCCCTAACTCCCTTGCTGGATGAAACTGGTACCAGGATGGAAGATATGGTTGGGCCAATTGTCCTTTACCATGAAAAAATTGACATCAATTACAATCCAACGGGAGAAGCTTCCTGCCGGATTATTTATTGGCTTGAGGACGAGTCAGGAAATCTTACCCCTCAAACACTCAGACACCAGGTACATATAATGGTAACCAGACGGCCAGAAATAGTTAGTGATTTTTAGGACTCACGGAACTGTCTTACCCACAAAAAATTCACAACGAATTGATACAATATAATTTACACCTAATCATTAAATTTTAATTATGAAAGAATTAGATCCGTTATCTGGAAAAATCTTGAGAAGATTGAACCTTATCGTTTTAATACTTCTAATCTTGTTGATTGGAATTAACCTTGCCATACATGCGCAGACTATTCCACGACTACCAGCCTGCAGTGACACCCCGCTGCATCCGATAGTGGGAAAAACCTACTCCTATTCCGTGACAATTCCTGCACCTTATACCACCCCGCAGAGTTTCGACTGGTATGTTACGGATAATCCAGGATTTATAGCAGGATCGGTTTTGGTAACAACCAGTATCATTCCCAATTCCAAAGAATTTATCGATGCAGGGGCGGGTTACCACGATACCTCTGTAGGAACCAGTTCCATTTCGATCAAATGGACCGGAAAAGCGGCATTGAACGCAAAAACAAAACCCTATTTTCTAGTACTACATTACAAAGGCACGAATGGAACTGCTTGCGAGGCAATGAATTTAAGGGCCTACAAAATAGTGCCATATAATGCTTTTACGTTGGATCTGACCAATATGGATGGTTCAACCGACCTTGGTTTGAACGGATCGAATCTGGCAGTTGAGCGCCGGCTGTGTGCAAAAGATATCGCTTCAGTAAGCTTCGACGGAACGAAAATGATCTACGACTACGGGGTCAATGATTTGATTTTTAAGATTGTAGCTACCAATTTCTCAGGAGGCTGGAAGCCATACATAAAAGTCTCCGGACTAGCAGGTACGCAAACGATTGGATCAATTGAGTGGTCGGAGACAACCACATTTGCCGGAACCAATCTTTTTACCAATAATTCAGATGTTTGGTCTCCCGCAAACAAGGTTCCTGCTCCGGCAAATAACGCAACCGAAGGCGGAGTGGCTGTTTACATCAAGGTTTCCATCAAAAACAACGACTATGAGGGAACAACTGAAACGCCAGTTACCTTATCGCTGAACGGGACCACAGATGATGGCGACGAGGATGTTCACTATGCAGATTGTCTGGTGGATGGTTTTTCCAATGATGTGGCCACACAAATCATAATGGCGCGTCCGACCATTACAAGCAATACCGGCTCCTTCCTTCCATAGGTTGAGGTTGCATTTAAGATTGCGCCTTTCTGAGAATACTAAGCTCAATGAATTTAACCTTTTGATGTTAAAATTCGATCTTTTGAGATACATTGGTTTGGCTTTGTTGCCTTCGCTGCTATTCGCGAAAACAGCTTTTTCTCAGACAACAAACCAGTTCACAGTGGGGGAATCCAGCCTGTTCGCCATCAAAGCAGAACCTGGCAATTCCTACTGTTGGAAGGTAACGGAAACAATCGGACAACTAAAAGTAGGAGAGACAGACAAGGTGACCTTTCTTTCAGCGAGGTGCAATGCTTCGGTCAATATAAAATGGGAAAAGGCAGGGACATTTTTTATGCAAGTAACCGGGTTTAACCAAAATGGCTGTTCAAACAGTAAAGTATTCCAGGTCAAAATATTTGATAATCATATTCCTTTGGCGAATGACGATTATGTTTCGACCAATTGGATGAATAGCATCAACATAGATGTGCTAAAAAATGATCATGATATTGAAAAGGACCTGGATCCTTCCAGCCTGAAAATATTGACAAAGCCCGAATTTGGGGATGTTATTCCCGACAAGGAAGGGAAAATTACCTATATACCCCTCCGAAACCGTGCAGGTTCAGACAGGTTCTATTATCAAATCAGTGATTCCTGCTCGCAGCGCGATACAGCCATGGTAACCGTTAATATCATTGATCCCCCTCTCTATCTGCCTCGAGGAATTTCCCCCAATGGTGACGGACACAACGACAAATTTATTATCGGAGGATTGAAATCATACCCAAAATCCTCCTTAACCATTTTCAGCAGGGATGGATTAACAATTTATAAAAATGATGACTATCAAAACGACTGGGACGGATTGCAATACAGGCAAAATGGCAATAGCAGGCCAATCCCATCAGGAACTTACTACTATCTTCTTCATCTTGGGGGAACAACTCGTACCATAAAAGGGTTCTTCTACCTGGCCGAATAGAAATCCGGCTAATACATAAGATAGACAAACCCTTTGAGGAATCGGTTGGTACCACCCAAGTGGAGGACATAATAATAGGTTCCTGTTGGCAACAAAGTATCATCAGGAAGCGAAGAATTGAGCGCATGACCAGACCAGTCATTCATATAATCCATTGATTTGTATATCAACAGGCCTGAGCGTGTATAGATCATCAGACTCGAATTTTTGTAATCTTCCAATCCCCTGATGACAAAATATTCGTTGTGTCCGTCTCCATTCGGCGAGATCGCCTCGGGTATCCAAACTGGACCGTCGAAAATGTCAATTGTTACCCTGGCTGTATCACAAAGACCCACTGAGTCACAAATCTGATAAATAAATTGGTCAACCAATGCCTTTCTGGTATTTGGTGAATAGACAATTGTTCCATCTCCTTTGACCAGTGCCGATCCAAAATTTGGTTTCCTAACGATCGAAAGGGTTCTCTTGAGAATGTCATTCCTTGAATCAAAGTCATTGTTAAGAACATGAATGTGAATGGAATCCACCCACGAGGTCCTGACATAATCAGCATTGGCGATCAGGTCATTTGGTTCGAAAGGATATTGGAACGTTTTCACTGATTTGCACCCAAAAATATCAGTAACCTCCAATGAATAAAATCCGGCGCCTTTGATCAATACCTGTGGTTTGTCTGTCGCGCCAATAATTTCACCCTTCGTTGACGACCAATGGTATTTCAACCCTAGTCCGGTTGAGGCTTTGCCATCTATCATCATTGATCCATCTTTGTTTGGATTATCCGGATAGATGATGCCGACACTCGGGGGTGCGCCAAATTTAACTGCTATCGTATCTCTCCCGGATACGCCAAATTTATTGGTTACAGTCAGCACGACCCGGATGCTAAACGGCATTGGTCCGGAATAGGTTGGTGAAATCGACAAGTTAGCCTTCACACTGTTGTTCGGTGTCAGGACTCCGCCCGGATCAATCATATCCCAATGGAAGGTCAATCCATCTCCTTTTGATTTGGATGCGTCAAGAACAAAGGAACTGCAAATACCAACCACTGTATCCTTGCCAGCAACAGCGTAGACAGGCGGAGAAGTAACTTTAACGTAGCCTACTTTCATATTTTTGCAACCACTGGTGCCAAATACCGTTATTGTGTAGAAAAAGTCTCCCTCCTTTTTCCACAATACCGGTAAAACTGCCTGAGTGCTTCCAATGTCGTACTCAACTTCAGTTGACGTGGCGAGATCGGCTGTTTGCAATGTTGACTTATTGTATATTCGCCAGGCATACACTTCACCCGCATGCTGAACCACTGCAAGGCTCTTTTGCTGACCTTCCACAACGACAATACCCGTCTGTGCTACGGAATTAACCGCAACAAACAGTGCAGGCAGAAGCGCTAGCACAAAAAGTCTAAACATGGCGAATTGCTTCATCAACTATACATATATTGCATTAATTATGAATTAGTTAAAATAGACTTCATTCAAGTTGTTTATCTTTCAAAGGCATGATTTACCTCATTTTGGAATTGATATCAATATTTTCTATTTTACATAGTATTCAGATTTATATTTGACATACCAGCATAATAAACGCGAACCACAAGCACCCCAAAACATCGGGATCCATGTGAATGAAAATGACCTGGTTTCAGATCTATGATCATGGATTAAATGGTGTTATTTCCTATTTGCCCGCAAAAACAAACCAGAAAAAGACAGAGGACCTTTCAATAAAAATTCCACTGTCAGTCGATAACCTAAATGTCAATTTATTTCGTCAGAAAAGACAATAGTTTAACCCTAGTATCGTAAAGGATACAATAGAGTATAGAATCCCCATACCTCAAAAACATGAAGTAGATTATCATCCGGGGCTATGCATGAAATGAATTACTAGGGCAATGTTTGAACGACAAAGGCTCCGGTTGCGGGAACACTGGTCACAGTAGGACGCATATTCAACGTTTGTGTGGCAACATCTTCATAAGTTGATGCAGGTGCAGCACAAGTTGCATTGTCGATATCGGGTTCTGCTGAATCGTTAACAGCTTCAACAGCCAGTGAAATAGCATCGTCAGATAAACCTTCGTATAAACCATTGGTAATAGTCACCTTTACAAAGACTGAAACCCCAACGGTAGTGTTGGCCACTGTGGTATTGACCACCTGTCCTGCGAAATTCAACGGGCTACCTGTTGTAGCAGCTTGAGCGGCGCCAAGGGCTGTTAAACCAGTGGCAAAAGTTTTGTCAACCGTCATTTCGACCAAAGCTGATTGACCAGTTTTCAAACCTGTTAGTTTAAAAGATGGGGTAAACGCTTTTGTAAAGTTAGCAGCAACTACTTCGAAATACATTTTGTTCACACCATAATCATAGACCATGTTTGGTGCTACAAATTTTGCGGATGCGATATCGGCATAACATTGTGAATCTGTCGTTCCATAAGCCAACGGAGTCAACCCAGTGCTCTTAATGTTCAAAATGTCGACTGTGAAGGCATTTTTCGGCAAAACCTGATAGACTTTCATATTGTTGGAACAGGTAGGGCCCTTATACTCCAAAACCATGAAAAGAGGATTGGTGGTGGCATCAACTCCTTTCAATCCTGCTGAGGTCCAGGTAATGTTTGTTGTATTCGGTGAAGCGGCGCCTGATCCCAAAGTCCGGTAATTGGTAGCGCCCGACATAATGGTCACGCCATCGGCTGGAATTTCTGTGGCAGTTTTTGCACCTGCAGTCACAAAAGTTGTCGATTTGGTGGCATACCAGTAGGTAGTACCACCTGTTGGATTTAAAATTGCAGAATAGTCGTAGGGCTTACCTGCGATTGGGTGCAATGGATCATTCGTACAGGAAACTGCTTGTGGAGCAGAGACGGTAACAGCATTTGTAAGCTGGGCAAAAGCAGAAGTGGCAGCCATCCCGGTTACCAAAATCAAAAGAATCAATTGTTTCATAAAAATAATAATTAAGGGAGAATAAAAATTAATTATGGAAATTGGTCTTACTGACCATTTTTTAGAAGTTTGGTTAACGCCCAATTCTGGAATAGCGTTGAATTCTAACTCTTTAAGTAATGTTACCTTCATAACTTTAGCTTCTTAGTTTGGTATCAATGTAATCAGGGAGAAATGGAGGCCAGAAACCCGAAACTGCCGGTCTGGGATGTATGGTGATCGGGACCACTTTATGAACAGACTCATTTCCGTTCAGATCAACGACCCAATAGGTAATTGTATGAGTTACATCTAAAAAAGTAATTCCATCTCCTGGGAATACGATATCACTGGAATGGGTTGAAGGCTGTCCGGTTCCGGAAATGGAAGGAGCCGGAGTAGTGGCAGAGAAATCGATTTGCCAATGTAAAACCAATTGGTTTACTGGCGTAACGTTGTCTGAGAAACCCGCCGGATTCAAATCCAATGCAGTACTACCCCTTTTAAAAAGGAAGGAATCGGGGGCAGGATTTATTTTGAGCACATTTGAAACCATGGCTGCAGAGATAAGATCATCTACGCAAAAGACGTAGGAAAGCGGAACAACCAAAGTCGGCGGCACATTGTCGCTAACGTTAATTATCTGGGTACAACTGCTTTTGTTTCCGGCAAAATCAAGGGCGCTATATGTGCGGTTTACTACAATGGGATTGGTCCCTGATTTGGTATCCTGGTAAGTAATGGAAGCAAGTCCGCAATTGTCAGAGGCACTTCCTCCAGCCAATGTCAATTGCGACAATGGTATCGTAACCAGTGTTGACGAATAGTGATTTACCGTTATAGCTGATTCGTCGCTACCTGACAAATTCAGTGTTGCCGGACAGTTAATCAACGGCGGAATCAAGTCTTGAATGAGTACCGATTTGGTCACTGTAGAATCACAACTATTTACAATATTATTCGCTGTGAGAGTGATTAATCCACTTCCTGTAGCGCCCCATTGTATATTTACCGAGTCTTTTACAGCGGAACCAACAATACTTCCGCCGGTAACACTCCAGCTATTTGTTACATTAGCCATGGGTGTTGTCCAGTATTTTTCGAGAGCAGATGGGCAAACAATTCCTGTTCCGTTGATGGATGAAATAGTTGGAGTAGGAGAAGGGAGAATGGTCGCGTTGACCGTACCAATTACCGGATCGCAACCATATCCATCCACAACTGACAGCGTATATAAACCCGAATGCGCTACAGAAGCATTTGGGATTATCGGATCCTTCAATGTTGATGTAAATCCGTTGGGTCCAGTCCAGGAATAGGTAATGGGAGCTCTCCCGCCTGCAATATTAGCTTTGAGATACATGGTTTTCCCCGAACAGGCTGTGGCAGTAGGATTAACCGTGGGTGCAATTGTAAAGGGTATGGGTGCCAAAGTACCAAAAGAGACGTCATCCAGTCCAAAATCATTTCCACCCAACGCTGTTTGAAGGTCAACGATTTGAATGATCGCCGTTGTGGCTGTGCCCGAATTCCATGTTCCATAAAATCTTTGCCAGTTATAAGGAGGATTGTTGTTGTTTGGTCTGGCTGCAAGTGGGGCTGTAGTCCCAACCAAAGCACCGTTTACATTGAATTGCAGGTTGGCGTAGGGTGGCACAGAGTTCAAGCTCATGGCCCATGCTGAAAAATAGTAAGGTGTGTTTGGCAAAACAGTAACAGTCTCCTGCCAGACCACAACTCCGGCCGATCCTATTCCGTTTACGATCATAAAATTGCCTGCATTGGTTGTATGGTCCCTTCCCCAAAAATTACTGTGGTACGCGGTCGGATTCGGTCCAACACCATACAATCCTTCCGGCCAAAGAGCATTCGTACTTACAGGTACATATCCATAAGTGCTGGAAAATCCTGTATTACCAGCTGAAAAATCGCCATTGGTCACAAGTTCATTCGCGACAGGCAAAAAAGCGGATCCGGTACATCCGAAAGCATTGGTAGAAGTAACCCCATAAGTGTTTGCTATGTCTGTAAAAATCGGGTTAGTCGTTTCCCCGGTACTCCAGGTATAGGTAGTGCCACCGCTTGCTGTCAATCTTACCTTTCCGGGAACAGCACAGTAATTTGGCTGAATGGTAATAACCGGACTAGGATTTACCGTAACGGTGGTTGATGCGCTGTTGCTGCATCCCGTAGCCGGATTGGTGTAGGTCGCTGTATAAGTAGTTGTCACAGTCGGATTGACTGCGGGTGGATTCGCAACGGAAGAACTAAATCCTGCAGGGCTGGAACTCCAGGAAACAGTAGGTGGAACAGCCGTCGAAGTACCAGTCAGACTGACATTGTTGATCGCCCAATATCTGGCCCGTGCATCGGAATAGTAGAAAAATCTCACATAAAATTGAGGTTTGTTTATGTATGCATTCAAATTGAAATTCGCGTTGACAAACCCGGTTGCTGTTCCCAATGTT
>JBBIUJ010000144.1:0-9917 GCA_037440345.1 Prolixibacter sp. | reverse complement strand
CAATGGCGCAGATCCATCTTTTTCTGAATCTGCACTTAAATCTTATAACATTGCGGGAGTAGCTCAGTTGATAGAGCATTAGCCTTCCAAGCTGAGGGTCGCGGGTTTGAGTCCCGTCTCCCGCTCTGATTTTGCCGATGTAGCTCAGGGGTAGAGCACTTCCTTGGTAAGGAAGGGGTCACGAGTTCAATTCTCGTCATCGGCTCATTTAGGACTATACAAAGACTTTCAGACTTTTGATAACCGAAATATCCTGCCATGAAAAAATCCCTGATTGTTTTTTCTCTGTTTCTAATGATAGCGATACTGTTCGCGCAATGCAAAAGCAGCGAATGTACTTACAAACCGAAAGCGGCCAAGAGTTCAAATGTTTGGCAGAAAAGACGTTAATTGTTTTTTGGCTGTTGGATGACGAGATTCCCGGGAAGGAACAAATTATTATCCGATGAAAAAATCGCTACTTGTAGTTTCACTTTTACTGGTTATTGCCATCCTTTTTGTGCAATGCAAGAGTTGTGGTTGTACCTATAAGCCCAAGCCGGCAAAAAGGACTGGTACATGGTCCTATCGTTAGGATTCCCCTATTTATTTGATAGTTTCCCCCGTTTTCTTGCATTTGAATAAGCGCCGGAGACGTTTTTTCGCTCTGTCCCCCTGTTTGACTATAGCTTTTCGCTACTTTACCTCTCTTTTACGTTAACAATTTGTAAAAAGAGATCCCAACAGATACCCAATGATTTAGATTGTGAATTTATATCATTACCTTTGTATTGCATTATTAAACAGGTATTTTATACTTCTATAATTCTCTAAACGAATAGATTATGTCTAAGATTAAAGTTGGTATTAACGGTTTCGGTCGGATTGGCCGTTTGGTCTTCCGTGCAGCCGTTGAAAAAAACGATGTGGAAATTGTTGGAATCAACGACCTCATCGATGTTGACTACATGGCTTATATGCTGAAATACGACTCCACACACGGTCGTTTTAAAGGTACAGTTTCAGTTGAAAATGGTTTTCTGGTTGTAAACGGTAAAAAAATCCGTGTTACATCTGAGAAAAATCCTGCAGATTTGAAATGGAACGAAATTGGCGCTGAGTATGTTGTTGAATCTACAGGCCTTTTCCTGGACAAAGAAAAATGCCAGGCCCACCTTAACGCAGGTGCAAAGAAAGTTATCATGTCAGCTCCTTCAAAGGATGATACCCCAATGTTCGTAATGGGTGTTAACCAGGACAAATATACCAGCTCGATGAACTTTGTTTCCAACGCTTCCTGTACAACCAACTGTCTGGCCCCGATCGCCAAAGTATTACACGATAATTTTGGTATCATAGAAGGTTTGATGACAACAGTACACGCTACAACAGCTACCCAGAAAACAGTTGACGGCCCTTCAGCCAAAGATTGGAGAGGTGGCCGTGGTGCAGCCCAGAACATCATCCCATCTTCTACCGGTGCAGCGAAAGCTGTTGGTAAAGTTATTCCTGAATTGAACGGTAAACTGACCGGTATGTCATTCCGTATTCCTACACCTGACGTATCCGTTGTTGACCTTACCTGCCGTCTTGAGAAACCGGCTCCTTACAAAGCCATCTGCGCTGCCATGAAAGCCGCTTCAGAAGGTCCTTTGAAAGGCATTCTCGGATATACAGAAGACGCTGTTGTGTCAACCGATTTCTTAACAGATTCACGGACCTCCATCTTTGATGCTGAGGCAGGTATCGGCTTGAACGACCACTTCGTTAAAGTCGTTTCATGGTACGACAACGAATGGGGCTACTCCAACAAAGTAGTTGATCTGATCGTTCACATGTATTCTGTTGATCACAAATAATTGATCTTCCTTATAAATAAAAGAGGGTGTCTCATAAGTCCGAGACACCCTCTTTTTTTGTCGACTCTATTTGTAAATGGTCAACTTTCTGGGAAACTTACAACGATACTGTTTTTTTAGCTTAATTCTTTGGCCCTGTTTTCGGGGTCTTCAAGGCGAAAATTGGCAAACGAATGTCCATTTAAATACTTTTCCCATCTTTCGAGTAATGGTTGTTCCAGCTTAAGCTCCCTATATTCGTCCGGACTCATTATTGGTATTCCTTTCACTATTGGAAATAGTCGTTTGCATTCTGTACAAACAAAGAAACCCTCCAGGATATTTCCGCTTATCTCTTTTGTAATTTCCGTTAGTGTCAGATCTCCTTTATCAAAGGGACAACAAAGTTTTTTTATTGTTTCGGGTTTCATATTGGCTTGTTATTTAATTTTTCCTGATACTTTTTTATTGATTCATCAGGCTGGTCTGAACTCATAATGCCGGATATTACGGCAATTCCAGCATAGTCAAGTTCCTTTAATTCGTCTAAGTTTTCTGGCTTAATTCCACCAGCTAAAAAAATGGGCAACGAATAGCGTTTTGCAGCCTGATGGATGGTTTTAAAACTTACCAGTTCGCAGTTGTTGGCAGTGCTTGAAGGAAATATAGAACAAAAGGAAATATAGTCCAGTTTGTTTTCGCTTGCCCACTCCACAAGAGTTAAATCATTGTTGCAGGTAAGTCCACTCATGAATGGCTTGTTTATTCTTTCTTGTATTGCAGAATAATTTTCCGGTATTGCATCAAAATGCACCCCATCCAATAAAAAGTCATTCAGTAATTCCCATCTATTGTTTATTAATACCGGAACATTTTTGGTATGACACAAATCGCAAATCTTCCTGATAAGTCCACTTATGTTTTGCTCCGCTTTAAAATTGTCCCAAATCTGCACAGCTGCCAGTTTTTCTTTCAAACAAAGGTTTAATTTTTTGAGCAGCAATAATTCGTCAATCGATGGATCGATGACCAAATAAATTCCAGGGCTAATTTGTCTCTTATTTGTATTCATTTCCATCCCGAATTCATTGCTTTTACAAATGCAGCCCAGTAAGGATCATTTTCATAGTAAATTACATCACTGGCAATATCGTTCTCAATAAGTTTGATGCCTTTGTGTTTTGCAACAATTTCACCCACCTCTGTGCAGATAATATTTTTGTAAGCCAGGCGGTTGATAACATCATCTGCACATTCTTTCTTGCAGGTAATAATCATAGCGCCTGCACCAATACAATTTCTGGGGTCTAAAGAAAATAGATTGCAAACTTGTTTTTGTAAATGGCCAATTGGTAGTTTATTATTATGAATAAATGCACCATTGTTTGATGCTGTTGCCAATTCATATATTGCGCCCATAACACCGCCTTCAGTAACATCGTGCATGGCAGTTATATCATTGTGCTCATGATTATTCCCAACGGCCGCCAAGGCATCTTCCAACGAAGAGGTTTGGTAAAAAGAGGCGCAAGCTTGTTGATGGATTTCATTTCCCAGTCTGTTTTTAACTGTCAAGGGAAAGCACATGGCAAGAATGGCAGCCGATGAAATTGCACAGGTTTTGGTAACCAATATAACATCGCCCGGCTTTGCATATTTTGAAACAAGCATTGTATTTTTAGGGGCAATAGTTACAAATGTACCGCCTCCTGCGATAGTAGAATTTTGGCCTTCGACGAAACCAGTATGGCCACCTGTTATGGCAATTCCAATTTTAGAACAAAAGCGATCAATGTGATCCCAGTAAATTCGAAAATCGGATTTTGAAAAACTTGCCGGAAGATTTAAAACAAACTGACCATACATCGGAGCGTAACCTGTTGTTGCCATATCGTTTGCCATAAGTTGAACAGATAACCAGGCCGATTCTTCCAAACCAAGAATTGGGATAAGGGATAGAGGGTCGCTGGTCAAAGCCATGGCCATATCTCCGGGTAAATCAACGATAGAAACATCGATACCAAACTGGGGTCCAACGTTCACCTCGTTTCTATTATAACCACATTTACTGCTGATAAATTGCTCAAATAAATGGTTGTCGATTTTTCCGAGTTTCATTTGTTTATATTTTGTTTTTTAACGGTCAAATGGAATCGAAGATCAGCGAAGCTAATACCCATCCGCCAGCTGGCGGATTCGGTTGGTGTGAATATATTTTCATGGGTATTTCATTTATTTTACATCATTTAGTTTAACATACAATCCAAAAAAATCGCCCAAGGGCAAATTCCATTGTTGAACTGGAAACCATTTAGGAAGTCCAGTACATGTCCATTCAATAGAATAATCCCGCCCTTTAAGCGCTTCATCAATTATTTTAGAAAGTTTTGCAGGCGTATAGAAAGTAGCTGTTAAATAGAAGGGATTCTTACCGAATACTTCCTGAACCCTTCTTCTTACAACTTTGGTGGAGTTTCTATTCATCATGCCCATTGCTATGCCATATTTTCCAACACGAGCTGCTTCACGTATAACTTTCACGGGCTCTTTATAATACTCAAACGTGGTAATAAACGCCAATGAATCAAAGGAATGGTCCTTAAATGGCATGTGGTGTGAATCTGCCATTACAAGGTCGCCATCAAACAAATGCAATGCCTGCGACAGCATGAGTGGGGAAATGTCACCTCCTGTTGCTTCTATACCAATCTCTTTCCACCAGCGTGTAAAGCGTGCAGTGCCACAGCCAAATTCCAACAACGTTTTGATGCGTTTGTCTTTTGAAACAAGTTGTTCCATCACTTTCTTTTGCCAAATTTCCGCGCGCTTGTATCTGCCTTCATACCATAGTTCGTATGTATCGGTATATTCGCGATTAAAAAACCATTCGGGCCGGTTTTGCCAATTCTGGTCTTTTTGAGGAATAAGTTCAAGTTTTGATTTTTCTATTTCCATTTTCAAATTGTTATAAAAACAAAAACTCCATTCATTTGGGGTTGCCAATAGAATGAAGTAAAATGGAATATCTTAGCTTGCATCCCTACGTTGGCATTATCCAAATCAGGTTTCGGGTATTCTCTCAGCATGGCTTTCACCTAGCACCCCGTGCTTCTGTACCGGCAAATATACAATTAATACTTGTTTCTTGAATAATCCAGTTCCGTGTGTCAATAATTCGGGGATTATCTTTCTCCAGCGTTAGCCATTTCCGGGCAGCTTATTTCCCGGACTCAAATGATTTGAAGCTGTATGGCAAATTTATTTTATGCTGTTTCGAGAACATTTTTCTTAAATAGTATCTATCTTTAAGAGTGAAATGGATTCGCATCGTTCTGAAAACCAATATCAGAGATGGATCCGGTTTTAAAACCTAAAAGATGGAGGGAACATTATGAAAACAACAAACTATTTTGCATTGTTAGTCTTTTTTGTCATCCTCGCCATTGGAGTGGGATTTTCTTATTCCATTTACGGAACTCGAGTGAACACGGATGGAATGGTCATTAATGTGATTTCTTTCCTGATTGCCCTCATTGTGTCCTGTTCAATTAAGGTCGCGGACCAATGGGAGAAAGCGGTGGTACTGCGATTGGGAGGATTTCATTCGTTAAAGGGGCCTGGACTGTTCTTTATTATACCTGTCGTGGACATGATCCCATACTGGATTGATACGCGGGTTATTGCCACCTCTTTTACTGCGGAAAAGACCCTTACAAAGGATACGGTGCCGGTCGATGTGGATGCAGTCTTGTTCTGGAAGGTTCTGGATTCAAAGAAGGCGGCATTGGATGTAGCCGACTACAAAAGCGCCATCAGTTGGGCCTCACAGACCGCACTGCGCGATGTCATAGGCAAAACATTGCTTTCGGACATGCTGGAAGGGAGGGAAAAGATTAGTAACGAACTTCAGAAAATCATTGACGAACGCACGGAACCATGGGGTATCAATGTCATTTCGGTAGAGGTGAAGGATGTACTGATCCCCTCAGCCCTGGAGGATGCGATGTCGATGCAGGCCCAGGCAGAACGGGAACGTCAGGCAAGGGTCATTCTGGGTGATTCCGAGCGACAGGTAGCTGAGAAGTTTGCGGAGGCTGCAAAATCCTATTCCAGTAATCCGACTGCGCTTCATTTACGGGCAATGAACATGTTGTATGAAGGGCTTAAAGACAACTCGACGATAGTTATTGTTCCTAGTACAGCCCTGGAAACCATGCAATTGGGCGGATTGGCCGGAATGACGGCCATGACGATGGGTCTCACTGATGAAAAAAAGGGGAAAGAGAAGAAAAGTAAGGATTAAGCATTCGGTAGCATGAAACATGATGGTCTTCCTGACATTTTGTTCAGTTTCCGAATAATCGGAGTCCCATATTTTATCCTTTATCCTTTTTACTTTATCCGTTTATTCCCCATGCCTGACAACCCCCAGCGCCTTTACATCATACGTATTGGAATACTCCACTACCGTGAAGCTGTCGTTGGTGTATCCCCCAAAATCAGACACTTTGGTGAAATGGTAGATCGTGTGGAGTAATTCTGTATCTCCTCCCGTTGGGGCATTCCGTGACAAATTTCCCTTTTTCTGTAGCGATTTCAGGAAGAAGACAGTCATATCGTAACCCTGGAAGGCAAATAGTGATGGTTCGGTTCCGAACTCAGTCTTGAAATTTTCAACGAATGTGGCTACAGCCGGAAGATTATAATTAATAAAGTAGGTAGAAAGATACCGGAGGTTGACATTGTGCAGATTCTCGATTTCGATGCTCTGCATCCGTGAAAATTCCTGTACACCGATAAGGATCAGTGGATATTTTTTCGACAATTGGGAGAGTCGGTTCATGGCAATGCTAACATTAACCTCATTGATATCAGCCATAACCAAAATGTTTGGTTGATCTGATTTCAAAAGGGATTCCAACTCCCCAACGCCCCTTGACCAAATATTGTAAACTGTGGTCAAACCCTTTGCGGCCTCGGGGTTTCCTCTTTTTTTGTTGAGGTATTCCCGCATCTGATGGGTCTCTGTCCCACCATAGTCACTTTCCAGAAAGATAATTTTCTCCTTTGGAAACTCCTTGAGAATATAATCAGCAGTGACTTCCATTCTCATTTTTTTGACAGGATTGACCTGAAAATACCAAGGATTCGTTTTGGCATATTTGTCGTCTGTGGAGAGCGGTGATACCATTGGAATTCTGTTCTTGGCACTGAGTTCGGAAACGACTTTCTGGCTCTGAGGGTAGACAGGGCCAATGATAAGATCGAGAGAGAGAAATTCTGGCTTTTTAACCAGCATGTCGACATTGGATGAACTCCTTTCTGTATCGTAGACATACAACTTAACTTTTACCCCGCTCTTTGCCAACTGATCGACTGCCATCAACGCCCCCTGATAAAATGAGAGAAAACTGAGTGATTTGGCGGTTGGTTTCAGACTATCTGCAACGGCTGCGGAAATTGGCAGATAGATTCCTACATTGAAATTTTGATCAGCTCCTTTTGTTCTAAATGGAGTAGGGGGTTCTTTTGAGGGCGCTTCACTTTTAGGCGTCTCTTTGACAGCAATTTCCGGTTCTGTCTTTGGCCTGGGCTTAAGTGGAATCAGAATGATTTGGCCGGCTTTCAGGCCATCTTTCAGTTCGGGATTGAATTTGAGTAGTTCCTCCTCATCTACCCCATATTTGAGATTGAGTTGGTAATAATTGTCGCCACTTACGATCTGGTGGCGGGTAAATTTGCTTTCGTCAATTTTGGCGGCTAGTGGTTTTTGGTAAGTATGGTCGGGAATTTTCAGGACCATCCCTTTTTTAATGACGCCGGTGATATTTTTATTGGCAGCCAAAACCTCCTCCTGCGAACAGTCATAGATTTTTGAAATTGAGTAAAGTGTCTGATTCTTTTCAACCGTATGCAGGATGAAGCGGAGATCGCCAATGACCACTTTATCCAGGTCTTTGTTCGTCTGTCCGAACGAAAAGGAGGTGGTCACAAACAACAAAAGAACGAAGAGGAAGCTTCTTGGTATGGTACTCCCCCGACGTTCTTTCGTAATGCTATGCTTGACAGACATCTGTGCCTATTTAGTGACCGGATTTGTATTCGCCAAAATTTCTCATGAATTGAACACGCTCAAATTCGGCGGGGTTCACAGAATTTTCCTGGCTTAATTTCCCCCTAAAGTTATCAATAGTTTCGTAATTGTGTGCTGTCATCCAGGCGGCCAGTTGCAGGTTGATCTCTTCAATAAATCCAAAACCTTTTTCATAAAGTGCGGAGGCCACCTGTACCGCGTTGCATCCCGCCAGAATCATCTTGACGGCAGTTTCCCAGCTATGGACCCCGGTCGACGAGGCAATGTCGCAATTCACCCTGTTGGACATGACTGCGACCCACCGCAGTGGAAGCAAATAATCTGCCTCGTGGCTCAGAACATTGGCACCGTGAATGGTTTCGCGGTCAATATCGATATCGGGAGCATAAAAGCGGTTGAATAGAACGATCCCTTTTACGCCTGAAAATGAGATATCCCTGATCATGCCTCCCAGATTTGAGAAGTAGTGGCTGATCTTTACTGAAACAGGAATTGTGACTTTCTGCGAGACGCGGGTGATTATGTCGAAATAGGTACTTTCGTTGTCCTGGCTTGTCTGGGAAAGATCACTCGCCGAGATGAAGAGGTTCAGCTCAATCGCATCTGCACCGGCTGTCTCAATTTTCTTGGCAAAGAATCCCCACTCCTGGGAAGTGACACAATTGATACTGGCAATCACTGGGATCGAAAGTTGGGCCTTGGCCTCAGTGATCAGTTGCAGATATTGTTTCAGGTTCTCTTTCCGGATCTCCAGATCGTAATAATCAAGGAACTCCAGATTGTTGTCCATGGGCCCAAGTTTCTCAAATTCATGGGCATATTCGAGATAAATCTCCTCCTCGAAGACAGATTTCAGAACGACAGCACCGGCGCCTGCTTTCTCGATGGCTTTGAGGTGTTCGATCGAATGGGTCAGACTGCAACTTCCGGCAATAATCGGACTCTTGAGGTTAAGGCCGAGGTATTTTATACTTAAATCAGGCATATTAGTTGACTTTAGTAGCGTTAGCAATTTTATTCTGAAGATAGATATGCATGTTTTCTGCAGCTTTACGGCCGTCGCCCATGGCCAGGATCACAGTAGCGCCGCCCCTGACAATATCGCCTCCGGCAAACATCTCTTCGATAGACGATTGCATCTTGTCCTCTTCTACCACGATGGTGCCCCATTTAGAGATCTTCAGGTCGGGAAGACAGGATGGAACGAGCGGATTGGGCGAGACGCCAACTGCCACGATAACCAAATCCACATCCAGTTCGAATTCTGAACCGTCGATTGGAATAGGTCTTCTTCTGCCGGAAGCATCAGGTTCGCCTAGTCCCATTCTATTGAGTCGCATCCTGTTGACCATACCTTTCTCATCGGCAAAATATTCAAGGGGATTGCATAGGTTCATAAATTCGACACCCTCCTCTTTGGCGTGTTTCACCTCTTCAATCCTTGCGGGCATCTCAGCCTCCGAGCGGCGATAGATGATTATGGCCCTTTCTGCGCCCAAACGCAGTGCGGTACGAACAGAATCCATAGCTGTATTTCCTCCACCGATCACGGCCACTCTCTTGCCCAAGATTACCGGGGTATCGCTACTTTCGGAATTAGCGCCCATCAGGTTGACCCTGGTGAGGTATTCGTTGGAAGAGAGAATACCGTTGTAATTTTCTCCTGGAATATCCATGAAACGTGGGAGACCGGCACCACTTCCAATGAAGAAACCTTTGTATCCCTCTTCGCGCAAATCGTCGAAAGATGCCGTTCTTCCTACGATGAAATTGGTTTCAAACTTAACACCCATTTTTTTCAGATTGTCGAGTTCGAAATCTACGATGGCGTTGGGTAACCTGAATTCGGGGATACCGTATTTCAAGACGCCTCCGATTTCGTGGAGCGCTTCAAAAACCGTCACATCATAACCATTTTTTACCATGTCGCCTGCAAAAGAGAGTGCGGCAGGACCGGAACCAACTGTGGCAACCTTGATCCCATTGGGCTCAGCTGTTTTTGGAAT
>JBBIUJ010000143.1:0-9926 GCA_037440345.1 Prolixibacter sp. | reverse complement strand
CCGTGGGCGCTAAAGAACTTATCGACAGTGGGAAAATAGTCGGTTTAAAACTGGACTGTTACCATCTTGAATATTTTTCCAGACCCTTTCACTTTTCAGGGCACTATGCTGCGCTTTATGGTTACGACAACGAAAACGCCTATCTGGTCGATACCAAACAACAAGGCGGACAAGTACAAACTTCTTTGAAAAGTCTGGCATTGGCAAGAGCAGAAAAAGGTCCAATGTCATCCAAAAATTTATATTACACTTTGCAAAAAACTGGCACGAAATTTGATTTAAAAAATGCAATACTTACTGCAATAAGAAACAATGCCACCGAATACATCCATCCACCCATTACCAACATTGGCTACAAAGGAATTTTAAAAACAAGCACGGAGATAGTTAAATGGTTTAAGGCAAGTAAAGATATCGAAAACGACTTCAAGACCACTGCAATGCTGGTGGAAAAGGCAGGAACCGGCGGTGCGCTTTTTCGAAACTTGTACAGGGACTTTTTAAAAGAGGGATACGACCTGCTTAAACTTGACAAACTTAAAGTTGGACATGAAGCATTTGTGGAAATAGCAACACTCTGGAACTCTGTTTCGGAATTATTTGAAAAAGTGGGCGAAACAAAGGACTTTAAATACATACAACAAGCATCAGAAATTTTAAAATCAATATCGGAAAAAGAAAAAAAGACAATGGAAATATTGGCAACAATTTAGTCAGAACATAACTAAGGCAATAAAAATGAGGGTGAAGTAAATGATTATTTTGTATAAAATGGTTTTATTACCTTTGAGTATTATACTGATTATTATATGATAAAAGAGAATACAATAAGACTGTTTGAGTCAAAAAAAGTAAGGGTTTTGTGGGATGAGCGTGCTGAAAAATGGTATTTCTCCGTTATTGATATCATTGAGATATTATCCGAAAGCAAGAATCCACGACGATATTGGAGTGATTTAAAAATAAAGCTAATTAAAGAAGGAAGTCAACTGTACGAAAAAATCGTACAGTTGAAAATGGAAGCTTCTGATGGGAAGATGAGAGATACTGATGCTACTGATACTGAGCATATTTTACGATTAATACAATCAATTCCCTCGCCCAAAGCCGAACCATTTAAAACGTGGTTAGCACAGGTTGGGAGAGAACGAATTGACGAAATTGAAGATCCCGAAATTGGTATAGACCGCTTGATGGAAACCTACCTTCGCAAAGGTTATAGTAAAGAATGGATAAACCAACGACTCAAAAGCATCGAAATTAGAAAGGAACTTACCGATGAGTGGGAAAATAGAGGCGTTAAAAAAGGACAAGAGTTTGCAATTTTAACAGACGAAATAACCAAAGCATGGAGTGATCTTACTACGAAACAGTATAAAAACCATAAAGACTTGAAAAAGGAGAATCTTCGTGACCACATGACCAATCTTGAATTGGTGTTAAACATGTTAGCCGAGGCATCCACCACTGAAATATCGAAGAAAAAAGAACCAAAAACTTTTCACGAAAACAAAGTCGTTGCTAGAAAAGGGGGAAATGTAGCAAGAGCAGCTCGTTCGCAGCTAGAAAAAACAACAGGAAAAAAGGTTGTAACAAAGCTAAATGCCAAGAACCTGGATAATCCCATATTGAAAGCCGGTAACAATGAAGAATAATCCGCTGTCGAAGATTTGCATTTTTAGTTCACAAGTCAAATAAGTCAACAAAAAAAATAAACTGTTTAGTATGAGAAAAATAATTGTTCTGTTCTTCATCCTTTCATCCTGCTTATTGTTTGGACAAGAAAAACCAGCACACAAGCCTGATTATGTAATAATTATCAATAATGAAATTGTTACTAAGGAAAAAGTCGAGGAATATGGGAAACAAGGATATATCAAATCTATGAATAAGGGGGTGAGTGAAGAAGAACGGGCAAAATTGGCATCAAAGTTTGGAGACAAGATTGGCGACAAAGAATTTATTGTAACAATTGCTTTGTTTACAGAGCGTGAGAGATTGGAAAATCAGAAAAAGGCAAGTTCTGATAATGCGGTCAATGAAAAGACAAAAACTGACGATGGGTTTAAATTACAAATAGGTGACCCCACGAAAGAATTTACAGTTCAAATGATAGATGGACAAAACATCAAACTGTCAGACTTGAAAGGAAAGGTTGTGCTTTTGAATTTCTGGGCAACCTGGTGTGCACCCTGCTTAATGGAATTTTATGATATTCCGGCAAAGATCCTGACACCATTTAAAAATGACAAATTCGCTTTTGTACCTATTTCCATTGGAGAAAACAGGGAAAAGGTGTTGCAGAAAATGGTGAAGCTAAAAAAGGACAACATTGATTTTAATGTAGGTATTGACCCGGACAAAAAGATTTGGGACCAATATGCAACGATGTCTATTCCCAAAAGCATTTTGATAGACCAGAATGGCATTATCAGATTCGTTTCAACCGGATATTCAGAGGGTAGTCTGGATAAACTGGCAACAGAAATTAGAAAATTGTTAAATTCTCAACATTAAGAAAATGAAAAAAGAGATTTAATGGATTCCTTATTTCGAACTCAGGTTATTGTTTCTTCTCTTTCTCTTCTTTTTCCTCTTTCAAAGGCTTTTTCCCCAGAAGTTTACCGGTTGTATCGAACGAAACCTCCAGTTTTTCCTTGCCTTTGGCGGCTTCCATTTCGAAAGTTGTGATTCCTTTAGCGTCGGTCGCCTTCTCGATTTCGTCGAGTTTGTAACCTTTAAAATCTTTGGCAAGTGTGGCTTTTACAGCTGTTGGAAGCTCGCTTTCTTTCATTTCAGCTTCGGTCTCAAGAATATTGCCTTTGGCATCAACCAATGCCGACGATTCCACTCCATTCAGGAGATATTCAACTTCAAATTCACCGGGTTTTTCAATGCTCCATTTTACTTTTTGGGCTGCCGGGAATTTTGCAGCAAAACCGCTTTTCGCTGCAGCGGGAATTTTGTCATCTTTTTGATTTGCGGCTGAAACACTAACCACCAAAGCAATACAAACGAACAACATTAGTAACTTTTTCATGTTTCTTGTTTTATTTGATTTACAAACCAAAGTTACCCTGCGAGTTTGTAGAAATTTGGGATTTAGACTGGTAATCTAATGTTCAGAAATTCTTTTTACAACGTTTTGCTTATCTTCATGTGGTGCATTCCATCTGAATAGCTGTAATTCAAGTCAAGATGATAATTCTTGCATATCTCGTATGCAATGGCAAGGCCCAAGCCATTCGATTCGCTTGCCGTGGTTTGCTTCGAAAACCTGCGAAACAAACGGGAAACATCCATTTCTCCTTGTTGGCTGGTATTAGAGACAGTTAACTCCTGATTTTCTGACGACACAAGTATTTTGCCATTTTCGATGTTGTGCCGCAACGCATTGCCCAGTAAATTATTAACCAGAATGTCCGCCAGCAAAGGATTCATGCTAAATGCAACCTTGCTGGCCAACCGAACAGTCACCTCAATTTGTTTCAAAGCAAAAAGTTCTTCCAGATAATCCAGACGCGAACGAACCAGTTTGCAAATATCGATTTCGTCCGTTTCAACGAATTGCCGGTTCTCAATTTTGGAAAGCAGAAGCAGGGCATCGTTGAGCTTCGAAAGCCGGATCGTGGATTCGAAGGCTGCACGAATGCACTGGTAATCGGTGTTATTCAGCGTTTTGCCCTGCAACACCATTTCCAACTTGGATTTAATAATGGCCAGCGGAGTTTGTATCTCGTGCGAGGCATTTTCGGTGAATTCCTTCAGATTGACAAAGTCGGTCTGAATTTTCTGCATCATGTTTTCAAGAGTGCTGTTTAGCTGATCGAATTCCGATATGCCAGTCCGATCAAAACTTACAGTTTGCTTTTTGCCGATCTTCCATGAACTCAACACGGAAAGGCTTTTAAAAAATGGCGCCCATGCTTTGTTCGACAGCCACCGGTTCAGGAAAAAAAGCGCAAGTAAAACAAGAATAAACAACACAACCATAAACGAGACAATAACAATCAGAAGATCCTCTGATTCGAGCAACGATTGCATTAAAATAACTTCATAAAACTGCCCGCCCGAATGAACTGTAAAAGTCATTTTCCGGAAAGGGATCAGTTCTTTTTCCTCCTGATCGAAAGCAAGCGTATCCGAGAATCGTTTGAATTCTCTGGAATTTTCGAAGCGTTTGATGAAAATGGAATGATCAGGCGATTCAATCGGTAGGCTGGTTGGTGTATTTTGCTCAAGACTTAGAGTGATGTACGCTTTACGCGATTCGAGCATTTCCCGAATATTTTGATCGACCACATGCCCCAAAACAAAATAGAATAGTACGCCGGCGAAAGAAAATACCAGAAAGGTGATACTCAGAAAACGAATGTTTATTTTGGTTTGAAGCTTCATGCGATAAAAGTATATCCTGTTCCGTAAACATTTTGAAAATAGTCGCTTCCGGTGCGTTCAAGCAGTTTGCGCCGAAGGTTTTTGATGTGCGAATAAACAAAATCGAACGAATCGGCTGAGTCGGCAAAGTCGCCCCACAAGTGTTCAGCAATCGATTCTTTGGTGAGAACCCGTCCGCGATTGGACACAAAAAACATTAACAAATCGAATTCTTTTCGGGTGAGTTGCAGCGGTTCTCCATTGCCTAATACCTGCTTGTTTTCGGGCTGAATGATAATTTTATCGATGACCAATTCCTGTTTTCCTTCGAATTTCCGGCGGCGCAACAGCGATTTAATTCGCGAGTTGAGCTCCGGCAGATGAAACGGCTTGGTCAGGTAATCATCGGCGCCAAAATCCAATCCTGAAATTTTATCGTCAAGCGAATTTTTTGCCGAGATAATGATTATCCCTGTTTCAGGATGGCATTTCTTTAGTTCTTTGACCAGAGATAAACCGCTCCCATCGGGCAAACATATATCAACAAGCATGCAATCGTATTCGTACAGATTTACCTTTTCTGAACCATGTTCCACCGTCGCAGCTTGCTCGCACCTGTATCCTTCTTCCTCCAGATAGGACACAATAGTTTCGCAAAGAGTAACCTCATCTTCAACAACTAAAATCTTCATTTCAGTAAAAATTTACACAAATATATCAGCAAAAATTGGAGGAATTCTGAATTGCACGAATAATCCAGAATGTGTACAAATTTGCAAGCTACTTTCGTGGAAAAACAAAATCAATGATAAAATTAAACTTGATCTCCCTGTTCCTATTGGTGGCTATCGTTTTGTCGGGACAAAATAAGGGAAATGGCAAAATAACCGGGAAAATTATCGAGAATGTCAATGGAAATTCGGTTGAATATGCAAGTATTCAGCTTTTAAAAACTTCAGACCAATCGCCGGTTGAAGGAACAGTTACTGATGCCAAAGGCAATTTTTCAATTGGAAATGTTGCTTATGGCGAATATAGCCTGATGGTTAGTTTCATGGGCTTCGATAAACTGGAAATGCCGAAAATTCAGATTACCAAAGAGCAACCAACACTCAATCTAGGCCGTCTTGAACTTAAATCATCAGTTCTTGAAGTGGAAGAGGTGCTTGTTGAGGCCAAACGCTCTACCTACACGCAAACCATCGACAAGAAAGTATTCAGCGTTGGCACCGATTTAACCAGTAGTACCGGATCGGTTAGTGACCTGATGCAGAATATTCCCTCGCTTCAGGTCGATATGGAAGGAAATGTTTCTCTTCGCGGGTCGGAGAATGTACAAATTCTGATCAACGGAAAACCGTCGGCTATGATGGGCAAGAACCGGGCGATGGTATTGCAGCAACTTCCGGCAAACTCGATTGAGCGGATTGAAATAATTACCAACCCATCGGCTAAATTCAAGCCCGACGGTACAGCCGGAATCATTAACCTGATCCTGAAAAAAGAGCGAAAGCAAGGTTTCAACGGAACGCTAACTGCCAACACGGGCAACCGAAACCGCTACAATTCAAGCCTAGCAATGAATTACCATTCCGGCAAAGTGAATCTCTTCGGAAGTTACGGAATCCGCCTTGACCGGCGCGACCGGACCTCGAAAGACAATTTGATTAAAACAGATTCTATTACCGGAGAAAAAAGCTACCTGTTTCAGTCGATACTGAGCTATGCCCGACCAACTTCGCACATTGCCCAAACCGGATTTGAATGGGAAATAAACAACAAAAATAGCCTGGAAGCATCTGTCAATTATAACTACATGGGATTTACCCGCACTGAAACTACGGTAACCGAAAACAGCGACCAAAACCACCAGGCAACCAACAATTATAATCGGTACAGGTACGATCCGGAATACGAAAAAGAGCTTGAAGCGACCGCGAAATATACCCGGAAAATTGGTGAAGATCAGGAGTTCTCAGTCGATTTTACCCACAACGCGTCAAAAGAACTGGAGGACAACAAATTTTCGAACAAATACCTTATTCCGGCTATGCCCGATTCGTACGACAATACACAAATTTGGCAGGCAAATACCGGAAACCTCCTGCGGGTCAATTATTTGTTGCCGCAGTCGGGGAAAGATGCGGAACTCGAATTTGGGTACGAGTTGGAGGCCAATAAAACAGACATGAATTTCAAGGCCGAAAACCTGGTGGGTTCAAGCTGGGTACACGACAAAACGAAAAGTAACCAGTTTATTTTGAACCAGACCATTCATTCGTTTTATGCGACCGACAAACTTCGGTTTGGAAAGATTGGAGTAATGGCTGGCCTGAGGGCCGAACAGTCGCTCATCAATTCTCATCTGATTACCATCGACAGCATTGTTCCGAATAACAATTTTTCTGTCTATCCATCACTGCATACCTCCTACAACTTTTCTGAGTCCAGCCAGTGGCAACTCAATTACAGCAAGCGGATCAGGCGACCTGAAGGTGACGACCTGAACCCTTTCCCGGAATACCGCGACCCTTATAACCTGCGGGCCGGAAACCCAAAACTTAAACCCGAACAGATCCATTCCATCGAGACAGGTTACCTGTACCACAAAGGGGCTAATACTTTTTCAGGAACAATTTATTACCGGTACGCCTACAACCGGATGACTGAAATAACCAAACTGATAAAAAATAATACTGTTTTGCTGACGACCAAGGAAAACCTGACATCAAACAGTGCCACTGGTGTTGAGGCCATTGTAAATCACTCGTTCGGCAAGTTTGCCACCATTAACCTTAATTATAACGGCTATTTCAATAAGTTGGATGCCTCCAATTTAGGTTACTCCAATCTGAAATCGACTTTCAGTTGGAATATGGCATTAAATACCAATTTCAATATTACCAAATTGCTGATGGTTCAAGTCAATACCCGATACACATCGACGATCCAGACACCACAAGGCGACCGTCAGCCAACAATGATTGTGAACACCGGCGTACGTTACGATCTGTTTAAACGGAAAGCCTCGATGATGTGCACCGTTTCAGATTTGTTCGACACTTTCCGAAACAAAACCATTGTAAATATTACAGGCTTGCACCGCGAAACTGAAGGCCGCCGCTCGCCGCGGATTGTATACCTGGGTTTTGCCTATCATTTTGGAAGTACAACAAAAAATGGAAAGGAAACTCAACTGAAGTATGAGGAATAGGGTTTATAGAATTGACCCCGCTAAAAACATTGCTTTTTAGTCCTCTCGATTTTCTGGTTTACCTCTGTTTTTGCGGAAAAAACAGATTCGACCAAAACCAGGACAAATTTCGTTTAATTCGCTCCCTCCAAAATCGGAGCAACCCTATTTTCATATTCACAGAAAAAACGAAGAAACCTATATCATTCTAAAAGGTTTTGGGTTTTTTCAAGTAGATGACGACTGTTTTCGCATAAAAGAAGGCAGCGTGATACGGGTGGCACCTCAAGGGAAACGCGGTATCTGCAATTCTTCTGACGAAACCATGATATACATGGTAATACAGTCCAAAGAAAATTCGCTGGAGGAATACACCACGGCAGACGGAGAAAGACTTCCGGTCGAACCTAAATGGAGATAAAGAACAAAATTTTCATTTTGGATTCTTTGCCACCTCGGCTTTTTTAGCCTTAATCATATCGGTATACGCCTTGTACATAGCTTTCCAACTGCGGCCATTTTCGTTCAAGTATTGCTCGCATTTGGTCTTGTAGATCTCAAAAACCATCGAAATCAGCTTCATGCTTTTGTAGTCGACCGCCATCTCACGGGCTTGCTTAAGATTGGCCAGAATGGCTGCCTCCTCTTCCGGTTTCAGGTCAGGGACGATGGCCTTGTAACCGGCCATGGTAAAGGCAACCTTGCCCACCGTGTATTTATCGAGAATGGCTTCTACCTGATCCTCAGTAAGTTCCTTTCTCAATCCAGTCATCAATTGTTCATGAACCGGTTTTGGGATTGCAGAATCGGCTATAAACTGGCGTTCCAGCTCACTTAATTTCTTCCCATTGGCTGGATTGATGCCCTCCGGGACCGATGAAAAAGGATGGTCGTTATGCCAGTCGCGCACAGCATCCAGGTGGGTTGTGACCACTTTGGTCAACCTCTCAGCTTTTGCGGCATCGTTCAGGTTGAAGGAGGCAACCCATTCTGCAGCCTTCTTCTCCTGCTCCGACCCGGCTTTCATGGTAATGGTATCTTTTTGGCAAAGGCCCTGGGAATAGGATACAAACAGGAATAATGCGATGATCAGAAATCTCTTTGTCATGATTGATGGTATTATAAGAAAACGTTTAAACTGTCTCTTCTATTTTTCCCCCACCTGTAACGGACAGGATAACCGCTGAAGATGTTCAGATCGTCCGATCTCCTTCCCGTCTGCCATAACGAAAAGCCCTTTGCCATGGTGGTATTTAGATCCGTCTTTGTCCCAGCATATTGTCAGGATTTTATCATGGTAAAGCAGGTTGTCGAGACAAAACCAATTCCATTTCGACTCCGGAACCAAAGGATTGACCTCTACCACATTATCAGCCTGGGGCCGCAAGCCTACCAGTCCGGAGATAAGCAGATCATTGAAAGTCGAATGGTTGTAATAGCGGCTTCGTTCCTCATCGCCTTTGAGCCAGGCGCCGCTCTTCTCATCCAGGTATTCGCCAATATATGGCCTTCCACGTTTGTATTGCGATTCGACGTACAGTTCTAGTAGGTGAAAATAGATGGAATCGTTCACGATGGAGCTGTATTCACTGTTCAGCAAATTGGCCATTCCTGTTAAGGTCTGAGAGGTCGCAAAAGGCCACACAGGCCCGTCCCACTCGCATTTACAACAGCCATGGGTACGGAACTGTGGATGACTTCGTTCGGCAGTTGTGAGCCCATAAGGGGCCAGAAAACCCTTTTCGGTCTTCACATTTTCCCAGGCTTTCACGTGCTTTTGTTCAGGCAGGTTAAAATACCATGGAATGAAACCAATTTCTTCGCGCACATTGGCAAAGGAACCGTCCTCTTTAACCGTTTCGAAAAAATCACTGGCCGGGTTCCAGAGTTTATCCACGACCAACCTTTGCAGCGTATCGGCCTTTGCCTTGAAAAGCGAGGAAGATGATTGTTCTCCGGCCAAATCAGCGATAAGGCTCATTGCTGTAGCATTCCCGAACATGTAACTGTTGATGGTTGGACGGGCATTTTTAACCTTTCGGCCGCCGCTGATCTGTTCCTCCATGCCATCCCTGACATCGAACGACCAAAACAATCCGTTGGCCAGCCGCTGCTCACTCTCCCATTGCAAATAGTCCGCTTTCAGATCAGGAAAAAGATCAATCAGGTAGTTACGATCGTTATCCACCAAATATTTTTGGTAGACTGCCCAGCTTAACCAGCTGCTGAATTTGTGCAGTTTCGCCATTGGTTTACCTTCGTTGCCTCTCAGCCAGACCTGAATATACTGGTCAAGGTATTTCCGGTCGCGCAACCACCGTGCCTCCATGATGTGATGGCCAAGCGCGCTGCTGAT
>JBBIUJ010000142.1:0-10169 GCA_037440345.1 Prolixibacter sp. | reverse complement strand
AAAAAGCGATTATCGCCATTACTCCAGGATTCACTTCAAGTGCAACTGAGATAAACCCTCCTGCCGAGGATGCTATTGATAAGACCCGATTTCTGGATGTGATAAAGAATAAGGCTGAAGCGTTTTATTTAGTCTCTCAGTTAGAGGACAAACTTGGTAACAAGGAAGCTGCATTGCGACAATTGAAATTGTCACTGGAGACTTATGATCTATCTATTAAAACTATCCATCTGATCAGAAATGGTTTCCAGAATCAGGAAAGCAGGCTTTTCCTTTCTGAAAATGAACATCCAGTATATGCTGGTGCGGTTAAGGTTGCGGTTCGGTTATATGATACTACACACGAACTTCAATATTTTGAAAAAGGGTTCGAAATTTCAGAACGAAGCAGATCTGCTGATTTTCAGGCCATGTTAAGAGAGGTTCAGGCAAAGAAAGTATCCGGTGTACCAGATTCCTTACTCAAAAAAGAGACTGCTTTAAAGGGAGAAATTGCTGCCTACGAAAACTTTATTTTCAATGAGAAAAGCAGTCCGACACCAGACGTGGATAAAATTAACCGCTGGAAAGATAAAGTTTTTTCACTCTCCCAGAACTATCAACAAATGATAAATCTGGTCGAGAAAAATTATCCTACCTATTATCAGTACAAATATGCAGATCCAGTTGTCCCTGTACAAAAAATACAGGGATCGCTGGAAAGGAGAGAAGCCTTTATTGAGTATTTCATCAATTATGGAGAGAAAAAGAGTGATGGTGAGCTCTATACATTTGTAATTACCAATCAGGATTACAAAATCATTCGGCGGGCCATAAATTCAGGATTAGATGAAACCATTGATCATTTTTTGCAATTCATCAAGAATGGCGATGTTCTCAAAACCAAAAGATCCGATTATGCTGAATATGCCAAACATGCATTGCAACTGTACAAACTTCTGATTGACCCGGTCGAACCTTCTTTGGTAGACTATCGTTTGATCATTGTGCCGGATGATAAGCTATCCTATCTTCCATTCGATGCGTTTTTGGCCTCATCTCCTGACACCAGTAAAATGGATTTTAGAAATCTGGATTATCTGGTCCATCATCATGCCATTTCTTACACCTATTCGGCGACCCAGTTATATTATTACTTTCAGAATAACTACAAATACAGCAACAAGATAGGGGCTTTTGCACCTGATTATACTGAAGAACAACCTACCGGAATAAATGAACAGGATCATTTCCTTCCATTGCCAGGTGCAGAGGCCGAAATAAAAGGGATCACTGATTTAATCCCCGGAGATCAATATATGAAAGGGAAAGCCAGTAAACAAAATTTCCAACAAAAAGCCGGGGATTATGATATTCTTCACCTCGCCATGCATACCAGACTAAACGATACGTTGCCGCTCTATTCCAAAATGGTTTTTTCTGCAGATAGCGTTGGCAAACAAGAGCGAACCCTTAATACTTATGAAATCTACAACCTGAAGCTCAAATCTGACATGGTAGTCCTTAGCGGCTGCAATACAGGCGCAGGCAAGCTTCAAAAAGGAGAAGGGGTAATGAGCCTTGCCCGCGGTTTTTTCTATGCCGGATGCCCGAGCATCATTATGACATTGTGGAATGTTGAAGACATTTCCAGTTCTAACATAATGATTGAATTTTACAAAAACCTAAAAAATGGATTTTCTAAAGATGAAGCCCTGAGAAAAGCGAAAATTTCCTATATTTCCGGAGCAGATCCATTGAAAGCCCATCCCTATTTCTGGCTTGGGTATGTATCCATTGGAAAACAAACCGCCCTTTTTAAAACAAAAGCTGGTTATTTTGTTAGCTTAATAATTTTTGTATTTTTAGCAATCGTTTTGGAAAAATGGTATTTCAAACGAAAAAAAAGAGTTAGCCGACTAAAATGATCAATTACAGCAACGAAGAGCTTCTAAATGGTATCTTACGTAACGACAACGTAATTCTTCAGCATATTTATAAGAATTTCTACTACAAGGTTAACCTGTACATCAAAAAGAACAGTGGAAATGATGAAGACGCCAACGATGTTTTTCAAGAGGCCATCATTGTTGTTTACCGTAAACTGAAGGCCAATGATCTGATTATCAATTGCGCCTTCGAAACCTATCTCTATTCTGTCTGTAAATTCCTTTGGCTGAAACAACTTACCCGTCAGAAAACAGAGAAGGAGATGATGGTTGATTCTACAATGTTCGAATCAGAATTTGACCATGATTTTTCTGAACTGGTGGAAAAAAATGAACGTTTTAAGCTTTATCAGAAGCATTTCCAGTTGCTTGGCAGTGATTGCCAGAAGCTTCTTCAGCTCTTTTTCGACAAGGTCCCTTTGAAACAGATTGCTCAGATTATGGGGTTCAGTGGGGAGAAATATGTTAAGAAAAGGAAGTTTAAGTGTAAGGAATATCTGGTTACGAGCATCAAGCAGGATGTTTCCTACAAAAAAGTTAGCCAGTAAACCGTTATTGAATTTCTGTATTTATTTGCTGGTCAGCGTTACTGTTCCCCTTTTTTAAAATCACTGTTTGCTTGTGCGTACCGCGAAAAAGCTCAAAACTTCTGAAGCTGCAAGGCAAGGCTCCATTGAACAATTCGATTTTTCGGGAGGGCTTTAATCCGATACTTTTGAATCCCTCCTCAGAACTGGAGATAACCCAGGCAGTATAACCTGCAAACCTTTGTTTTAAAACATCCCCGACCGATTTATACAATCCCGCGATCGACCTGGTTATTAATCTCTCTCCATATGGAGGATTGGTAACAATAATTCCATTTTCAAAAGGTGGGTTCATTTCAAGGAAATCTTTTGTCTCGACCTCAATCACCTTGGAAAATCCGGCGCTTTTAATGTTGGCACGTGCAATGGCACAACTCTGTACTGAGATATCGGAACCTAAAATTTTTATAGTCGATTCGTTTTCGTAATCCGCATTATAAATTTCAGAGAAAAGCTGCTGATCGAAATCAACCCATTTCTCAAAACCGAATGATTTTCGGTAAATACCTGCCGGGATCCCCCGGGCAATCATCGCAGCCTCGATTAGCAGTGTACCGGAGCCGCACATGGGATCGAGAAAATCTGAATTCCCATGCCATCCGGTCAAGAGGATCATCCCTGCTGCCAGTACTTCATTGATTGGAGCTTCCCCCTGGGCAACCCTGTATCCTCTTTTGTGAAGTGATTCCCCCGAACTGTCAAGTGACAACTCACAGTAATCACCCATCAGATAGATATGTATTCTGATATCAGGATCTTCGGCGTTCACAGAGGGGCGTTTCCCAAATTTTTCCCTAAAGTAGTCGGCAATGGCATCTTTTACCTTTAGCGATGCATACATTGAGTTAACAAAAAGATCTGATTGAACCGTACTATCAATCGAAAAGCTCTTCCCAAGTGTGAGGTATTCAGACCACTCTAACTTTTTTGCCTGATTGTACAGATCGTCTTTGTGGTTGACCCTAAACTGTGCAATCGGTTTGAGCACTTTCAAAGCCGTTCGCAACAAAAAATTGGCCTTGTACAACATGGATTTGTCACCGGTAAATGATACTGCCCTGCGTTCAATTGATACTGCTTCCGCTCCCAGGGCTTTGAGCTCGGATGCCAGTACAGTTTCAAGTCCGGCGAATGTTTTAACAACAACTTTAAATTTATTCACGAATAGGATTCAAAATATTGATCTGTGCTCTTTATAATAACTTGGTAAAGGTAGCCTCATTCAACCCAAAATACTAAATTCCAGCGCCAAAAATATATTCTGCTGATTTAGCCTTGTTTTGAACAATCTTCGAATAAGGAGGAAGATCATTGGTAATCCAGATATTTCCACCGATAACAGAGTCATGGCCTATGGTAATGCGACCAAGAATAGAGGCATTGGAGTAGACTACTACATTATCTTCAACAATTGGATGTCTTGGAATTCCCTTAACCGGATTTCCTGATTCGTCCAGAGAGAAACTTTTGGCTCCCAATGTTACTCCCTGATACAATTTGACGTTTGACCCGATGATTGTGGTTGATCCGATCACGATACCGGTTCCGTGGTCAATGGCAAAATAGGGACCGATGGATGCTGCAGGATGAATGTCAATACCTGTTTCTGAGTGCGCCATTTCAGAAATAATTCTCGGAATTAATGGTATGCCAAATTTGTGAAGGGCATTGGCAATCCGATAACTGGAAATAGCACGGATAGCGGGATAACAAAAAATCACTTCACTCCTGCTGGTTGCAGCAGGATCTCCCAGATATGCTGCTTCTACATCGGTGATTAAAACTTCCCTAAGTTGGGGAAGGGCAGTGATAAATTTCGATGCACATCTTTCCGATTCTGTTTTCCTACTCTCCAGATCCGAATTGAATTCCTTGTCACAAACGAAACATAGTCCAGCTAATAGTTGTTCAGACAGAAGATGGAATACTTCATCCACCAATACGCCCATGTGGTAATGAAAGGAGGTCGGATGAAAATTTATTGATCCAAAATATCCCGGGAAAATGATTTGCCGAACCTTGTCAACAAAAATCTTCAATTTCTCGGTAGAGGGCATTGGTTCGCCGGCCCTCTGGGCATGTGCCACTTCACCCACCGCAGAGATGTCAGTCAATTTCTGAACCGCATCGCCAATGGATTTTCTTATTTTATTCTCTGTATGCTCTTTCATTCTCTTGAATTTTTGTTTCCTGACCTGCTGGTAAGTAATAATGCAAATGCATTCACATTTCCACCCAGATCCTATAGAATATTAACGTGAACAATTCAAAAATGTTTTAACCGATGCCATGGGATTTTAGGAGATTCAATGCATTCTGCAATCTGAGTTCCCCGGCTCCCCTAACAATTTCATAGGTAAATCCATGGTTTTCGATCTCTTTGCAATACCTTTCAAACAGCTTCAGTCGCATCTTTCCGCCATTCTCCCTGACAGGATCGGCTATCCAGGGAATATCAGGTGCGCACACCAAAAACAGATCAATATCATCGGTTGCAATATGTTTCCCGATCCACTCGGGAGCAGTTCCATATACCACTTCAAACCATACCTTTGTAATTATCAGCCAGGTGTCCATCAGCAATATTCCACTCACACCTAAGCCCGAGAATCTGCTCTCTTCCTCCAATTGATGTTGTGCAATCATCTCGACATCCGAATAGGTATAAGGCCTATTCAGCCGTTCTATATAACTTCTGGCATATTCAGGAATCAAATAGGCATTCAGCCTTTGCGCAAGCGCTTCTGCCAAAGTGGTTTTGCCGGTCGATTCAGGCCCTGTTATAACAATTTTCTTCAAGCCAACCTCCCTTCTTCCGCATCGGAGGCTATTCCCTTCTTCCATTCGACATATCCGTAAACGGCCAGTACTGTATAAACGAAGAAAAGCAGAGTTGTAGGATACAGTTCTTTGTAGATAAATAATCCCATTGAAATAGCATCAACCACAACCCATACCAGCCAATGCTCTATCTTTTTTCGAGCAAGCATCCAGGTCGCCACAATACTCAAGGCTGTTGTGACAGCGTCCCAATAAGGTACCTGAGAATCGGTATAATGCAATAAAACATAGGCGATTACAAAGAAAAGGAGTAAGAATGAAATCATCAATTTTAGCCACAAAGCACCATCTGTTTTCGTCACCATCAAAGAATTCCCTGTGGCACTACCGTGATACCAGCACCACCAGCCATAGATGCTGATGCCAACATAGTAAAATTGCAGGGTCATGTCTGCATATATTCTTGAAGTGTAGAAAACTGCAATATAAAACAGTGCATTAAGCAGACCGACAGGCCAGGTCAGATAATGCTGCCTGATCGAGAATCCCAGGTAAAGGAAACCGGTTAAAGTGCCACATACCTCAACATAATGATCAAAAAGCCACCCGTTGATACCCATATTTGAAATGAATGATAGCTTAACCTTATCTGTTCAGGTAATGGTCATAATTTTTTTGATCCGACAACAATTCGATTGCTTTGTTCACCTCTTTATCATCTTCTGTCATAATTTGGAAATAATCCCCCGATTCGTACAGATCACGGGCTATCAAGGCACGAATCTGCCTAAAGATGGCATTTTGCAGAAGTCTTACGCTCTCTACATCCCTTTTGACACCGGATTTTTCGCCCAGAGCCATTAAGTCATCAAGCATCTTCACCGGAACGGCAAAATTTATTTTGAAATTCTGAAATTCGGGATAAGTAGCAAGCAACACTTTTCGGTTCTGATCGATGTAATTAACTACAAATGGGAAGAAGATATTCTTTCTGATTAAAGTGTTGAAGTAAGTATAATGCACAGAAGTGTCAAGCGGAACAAAGATATCAGGTACGATTCCACCTCCACCGAATACACGCCTTTTCGTTACCAGGGTGTTGGTCATCAGGGAGTCGGCGTTTGATATGCTGTCTTTGTTAAACAACTCTCCCCGCTCATATCGTTTGATGTAATCATTCCTGTAATTTTCAGGAATATTCTTGTATGGTTTCTGAATATTTCTCCCTGCCGGTGTATAATAATGGGCGGTTGTTAACCGTATCATGGATCCATCGTTCAGGGAAAAAGGTTGTTGGACCAATCCTTTACCAAAAGATCTGCGGCCAATGAGAACACCCCGATCCCAATCCTGTATGGCCCCCGATACGATTTCGGAAGCTGATGCGGTACCCTCATCAATTAAAATAACTAGGTTCCCTTTTAGAAAATCGCCATTGGCTGAAGAGCGGTAATCCTTTCGCGGACTATGAATACCTTCAGTGTAAACGATCAGCTTATTCGCTTCAAGAAATTGGTTGGCTAAATCATAGGCCGCCCCAAGATATCCACCACCATTGCCCCTAAGATCAAGAACAAGATTTTTGACCTTACCCTCTTTCCCAAGTCGGTTCATTGCTGAGGTATATTCTTCGATCGTGGTTGCCGAAAATCTGTTTAATTTCACAAAGGCGGTCTCTTTGTTGAGCATAAAAGCCGCATCCAGGCTATAAATCGGAATTTTATCCCTGACAATGGTATAATCCAAAGGAGAAGATTCGCCCTTGCGGATCACTTTCAAATTAACAGTGGTACCTTTTGGCCCTCTTAAAAGCCCAAACACATCCTGGGTTTTGAGGCCAATGGAGGTGATATTTTTGGCGTCAACTTTTATGATCCGATCACCTGGTCTTAATCCCACCTTTTCGGAGGGTCCTCCCGGAATGGTAGTCATGACTGCCAATGTATCCTGAATGATACTGAAAGAAATACCGATACCTTCAAAATTCCCTTCGAGAGGCTGATTCATCTCTTCTACTTCACTCTTTGTAATGTAAACTGAGTGCGGATCGAGTTGTCCAAGCAAATCAATGATGGCATGCTCAGTGAGCTTGCTTACATTTGTTGTATCAACATAAAAAGTCTCAACCAATCGTAACAATCTGCCAAACTTAATCGCTTGACTTTGAACATCCTGACATTTACAAAATTTGATAAAAGAGCAAAAGTGAGGGTGAGGATAACACCGTATGGAAAACCAAAATAATTTTTCTTCACACCAATAAATTGAATTGATAAAAAACATGAACTTACAACCTCGTGAAAGGCCTATCGAGAACAAAGATAGTAAGTTATCCAAACATCTTCTTTACCAGGTAAAAAAGTAACATTTGGTTTCGATAAAAATGCATTAAAAAAGGCCTGTAATTCCTTCTGAAACTACAGGCCTTCAAACTACTTATTATTGTATCACACAGAAAGTGCGTATTTACCGCTAACGGCCTCTTTGTATTCTTCGAGCAATGCGGAAAACAGCTCTTTGACAGAGATGATCCTATCCGTTTTCCAAACATTACTTCCGGCAAAAGCATATCCATTCCTAAAGTTTCCTCTCAGTGCAGAGGCCAATGATGCCATGATGCAATAAGGAGCTGTGGAAATATCGCAAGTTTTTACACAGTTAACCGGACAAACGGTTGGACGTCTTTTCCCTTTATCCACATCATCCAAAAATGAACAGCTGATGGCACGGCCTGGCATTCCCACCGGACTCTTGATGATGCGGACATCCTCTTCCCTGGCTTGGATATAGGCTTGCTTAAAACCGTCGGATGCATCGCATTCAGTTGTAGTTACAAAGCGGGTTCCCATTTGTACACCAGCAGCTCCTTTTGCCAAAATCGAGGCAATATCTTCTCCTGTATAGATCCCACCTGCCGCAATGACAGGGATTTTCTTGCCATATTTTTCACTAAACTCATTTGCAACCGCAACGACTTCTTCAATCAAATTCTCAAGGGCATAATTTTCATCAAAGATCTGGTCGACCTTGAACCCCAAATGACCGCCGGCTTTTGGTCCTTCTACGACGATGGCATCGGGCAGGTAACCGAAATTACCATACCATTTGTTACATATTAAAGTAGCAGCCCTGGCAGATGAAACAATTGGAACCAATTTGGTTTCAGAATCCGGAGTTAAAAATTTTGGAAGGTCCAAGGGCAATCCGGCTCCAGAAAAGATGATATTTACCTTTTCCTTAATTGAAGTTGCTACCAGGTCAGCATAATTTGAAAGGGCAACCATGATATTCACACCTATGATGCCTTGCGATTTCTCCCTGGTTTTCCGAATTTCTGTAGTAAGACCGTATATGCAATTCTTTAAATAGTCGGAAGAATGATCCTTATAAAGAAATCCTATGCCCGCCGGAGATATGACTCCAACGCCACCTTCATTGGCAACTGCAGATGCCAATCCTGATAAGGAGACACCTACGCCCATTCCTCCCTGAATAATAGGAAGTTTAATTTTCAATCCCCCGATGTTTAATATCTTCATGTCCATTGATTTTTACAATAACAGCACAATGGTATGAATAGAAATTTTCATGACCAAGAAAATGGGTTATGCTACCCAAAAAAGGTTGAAAACATTAGATTTTGGGACGAAATGCAATTATCGTGGGATGAAATTCAATGTCTTGACAGATCATATTCAATTCAGCTTCGCCTTGAAGGAGGAGACCCAGTTTCTTGACACGGGAATGGGGAAATCGAGGCGGTCCAATTCCAAATGGTATCCGTTGGCAGTTCTTTTCAATCTTTTTACCTTGTTAATGTTGACCATCCAACATCTGTGACATTTCAGCATAACGTCGGATGTTTCAAGGGTTTTCTCTACATTGGTAAAAGATTGCCGGAAGAGTCGCTTGCGAACGGCAAGTTTTCGATCGATCCAATAGATTTCAACATAGTTTCCGGATGAATGAATCAACAATACGCGTTCGACCTCTTCTGCGAATGCTTGCTTTTTATTCTCGCCAACCAAATGCACAGATTCCTGTTCGGGGACGTTTTGGAAGGCATTCATCTCCTCCTTCAGCCATGTTTTACCCGAATCGATCATGTTCCCCACCCTCATCTTTAAGGAAAAATTGTAACTGATCAGATTAAAAAGGATCAAAGGGAGCAAAGACAAAGCCCCGGTCCGGAAAAATGGAAGATCAGTGTAGGCAGTTGCTTTTGCCAGCCAGGCCATGAAGGTATAGACCACAAAAAGGTTGGCAAACATCCAAAAATTCCAAATCAACTCCTTTTTAATAGTCCATTTAGTTGGATCAAACATTCGGGGAAAAAGACCGGGAAAGAACAGGGTATTTAAAAAGAGCACTGCGGCCGTAAGAAGACCTGCGCCAAGCACGAAATAGCCGTCGTGCTCTGATTTCAAAAAGTTTATTCCAAGCGGCTGAATATAGAGAACAATAAGAATAAAGCCCATACTCACCAACAAAATGGTGCGCGCGTTGTGCTTAAAATTGTTGTTGAACTGGTATGGTTGATTTAAATTTTCAAACATCTTATTTATTTCGCTTTCGCTGGAAATATTAATTTCTAACTGATTAAACTCCAAATCTGATCCGGGAAGTCTCTGAATCATTCAATAAATTGTCCGTGGTCTTCCTCGCCACTGATCCCATAATTCAGAAATATAGTATTTATTTTGAGAAAACTGTTCTGCGGCATGGGAAAAATGCAAAAGCCCCGGAGTAAGCTCCGGGGCTTTGCGGTCTGGACGGGACTCGAACCCGCGACCCCCTGCGTGACAGGCAGGTATTCTAACCAACTGAACTACCAAACCAAAAATTTTAAGAACGTTTGAAGCGGTCTGGACGG
>JBBIUJ010000141.1:0-10177 GCA_037440345.1 Prolixibacter sp. | reverse complement strand
CCACAATGAGGGTTCCCTTGAGGCTTAAACGTGTTTTTACCGGATATTTGGAGAGCTCTTTTCTTACCTCCTCCATTGGTCGGTCCAGATCGATTTCAACAGATGGCTGCAGATAGGGGGCCGTTTTGGGCAGGAAGCGCTGAGGGTTCGTCTCCAGTTGCTCCAGGAAGATCCCATCTTCCGTGATTTTTGCCTTGATGTTACGGTCCGCGCTGCAGCTAACGCCAATCCCCACCGGACAAGAGGCGGCATGGCGCGGCAACCGGATTACGCGAACATCATGAACGAAATATTTGCCGCCAAATTGTGCGCCGATTTCGCTTTTCTGGCAGATGGCAGTGATTTTTTCTTCCCATTCGAGATCCCGGAAGGCCTGACCTCCTTCGTTTCCAGAGGTTGGCAGATGATCTAAATATCCGGCTGAGGCCTTTTTAACCGTTGCAAGGGTCGCTTCTGCCGAGGTGCCGCCGATGACTACTGCCAAATGGTAGGGAGGACAGGCTGAAGTGCCAAGATCTTTGATTTTTTCCTTGATAAAATTGGTCAGGGTTGCTTCGTTCAGCAACGATTTGGTCATCTGGTAGAGGAATGTCTTGTTGGCCGAGCCTCCGCCTTTTGTGATAAACAAAAATTCGTAGGCATTGCCTTCTGTCGCATAAAGATCAATTTGTGCGGGAAGGTTGTTGCCGGTATTTTTCTCGTCGATCATGGTTAATGGAACGACCTGGGAATATCTAAGGTTGCGATCACGGTAGGTTTCATAGATCCCTTTGGAGAGGGATTTCGCATCGTCGTGACCTGTCCATACGTTCTCCCCTTTTTCCCCAATGACGATGGCTGTTCCGGTATCCTGACAGGTCGGTAGTTCACCTTCAGCGGCAACAACCTGGTTCAAAAGCATGGTGTGGGCCACGAAAATATCGTTATCGCTTGCTTCGGGATCTTGAAGGATGTGCGATAGTTTCCCGAGGTGGGATGCCCGCAAGTAAAAGGATACGTCGGCAAAGGCTTCCCTGGCAAGGAGTTCCAATCCTTCGGGATCTATCTTCAGTATCTTTCTTCCATCGGCCTTGATGGTGCTTACAAAATCCTTCGTAAGCAGACGGTATTGGGTGTCATCCGATTTTACGGGAAAGGGTTTCTGGTAGCTGAAATCAGACATGGTATAGAATTTTTTGATAAAGAATCGAGTGAACGACAAAGATACAAATTAATGAAGTTTATCCGATTCAAGGATAAAGAAACCATTCTCATCCTTCAATGCCTGTTCAATCATCTTTTTGGCAACTTTGTCGACATGGATGGCTTTGTACTTTGCAGGAATCATAAAATCAAGCGATAGCATCATCCAGCTTGCCAACTTTTCGCCGGTTCTTTTTTCGGTACGGGGCCCCAACAGAAGGGAAGGCCTTAATATCCCCAGACGGGGAAATCCGATTGCCTTAAGGTCATTCTCCATTTCGCCCTTCACTTTGTTGTAAAAGATGGAAGAGGAAGAACTCGCACCCATCGAACTAACCACTAACATCCCTGTGGCTCCCAACGAAATGGCCTTCCTGGCAAAGGATAGCACATAATCGTGGTCTACCTTGTAAAATGCACTTTTGCTTCCTGCCTTCGCTATGGTAGTGCCCAGGGTGACAAAGGCATCATCCACTTTGAACTCTAAATTTAGCGTCTCGAGGAGATCAAAGTCAGCAACATGCTGAAAAAGATTAGGATGAGCCAAATCGATTTCCTTTCTTACCAGGATATGCACAGCCTCATATTCAGGCTCCTGAAGAAGCATTTTGACCAAAGATGATCCAACAAGACCGGAAGCACCGGCAACCAAAGCAGTTCTCATGGTTTGAAATGTTTGAAATGTTTGAAAATGAGCCGGTCCCTGAGCTTGTCGAAGGGTTAAAAGAGATAGTGCAGCCCAATGTACAATCCTGTATCTCCGTCCTGCTTGTTTGCTGTAATGCCGTAATCAATAGCTATGACGAAGTTTTGGTTCATGGCAAGTCTTAGTCCGGCCCCATAAGTCGCATGCATTTTTTCAGCTCCTGGATTGAAATAGTCTGTTAACACCACCTGCGAGGGTTGGATGTTTGGTATGGCTATTTTCTTTGTAACCCGTCCCATATCCAGAAATGTATTCAAGCCCCAGTAAAATTTCTGTTTGATGAAATTCATCCGGGCAAATTTCCACCTCAACTCGAAATTCCCATAAACTACACCATCTCCAACCACCCTGTCCCTTCTGGCGCCCCGCAAATATTTGGATCCGCCCAATCCGATGGTAGCGTATCCGGTCATCGCAGTAGTAATCATTTGCGGTTCCATGTAAAATGGCACCCGCCCGCCCAGGGTCTGTTGCCAGCCAACGCGGTAAGCAAAGGAGAGGTCATTTGGAATGAGGGTAAAGTATTGCCGGTGGGTCAACGCAAACCGGGTAAAGCCGGATTCTGCCCCCAGAAAGGTAGGGACCGCTGTAATGACGGCCTCCGTCCATATTCCCTTCATCGGATTGACCTTTACGTTACGCGTATCGTAGACAATACCCGCTTTGAGTTCAGGAATGAACCCACCGTTTGCCTCTCCTGGCTTGATGATCCCCCAATCGATGTACTTTTCATAAAGTCCGGGCTGGGATTGCACACTTGGTAATTTATTCGCATCACTTTTGTTTTTGTTCAAACGGTCAATATCTACAGAGGATAGGGAAAAGTTCAGCAGGTTGATCCCACCGATCCATCTGAATTTCGAATCTCCAATTTTGTGTTGAAAATCTACCTTAAAGCGGAAAAGATTCTGTTGAAATTTATAGAACATACGGGTTTTGTACGCCGTGGATTTATCATCTTCCCAGTTTTTATTCAATACCGATTCAAACCCGTTGAAGCCGTAAAAATCATTGGCCTGATCAGGCAAATAGGTAAGGTCGAGGGAAAGGTCAAAATTCTTGATCAGTTGATCTGAATTGTAATAGAACCGGTAGACACCACTGCCTTTCGTAAAGTGGGATACCTCAAAATAAAGCGATTGATTGTAAGCCGGGAACCGCTTCCCATTTCCATAATCGAAAAAATTCACAAGAGCGCCATATTGAAATCCCAAATCGGTATCAAAGGAGATGGCCGGAAGCGCTCCAAAATTCCATCCCGTTTTAATCGAATCTGATTTTTCTTTGGAACCTTTGTCTGCTGCAACAGACTGAAGTGCACTGACTGAAAGCAGTAACACCGCGAATAGCAATCTTTTCGAAATCATTGGTAGAGAGGTTACATCGTTAATCCATTACGAATATCAGATATTTTTTTCAATTATCTTCAACTCTTCAAAGGGAACCTCGTATAAGAAGGAAATTTCAATCATCGTTGTTGCACCTTTGTGTTCCTTTGAGTGCACTTCGAGTCCTTCGTGGTTAAATTTTTTATTCTTTTTTACCACGAGGGTCACTAAGGGATACACAAAGGACACGATTTAGTAATTGTCACACTTTCAAATAATTGTACCATGAAATTTATAGGGGCACATGTGAGTGCGGGCGGGGGAGTAGAGAATGCCCCGGTCAATGCAAAAGAGATTGGGGCGAATGCTTTTGCCCTATTTACCAAAAACCAACGACAGTGGGTTTCTGCACCTCTGACGTCCAAATCGATTTCGACTTTTAAGGCGAACTGTGAAAAGCTGGGTTTTCTGCCGGAGATGATTCTCCCGCACGACAGCTATCTGATCAACCTGGGTCACCCGGAAGAGGAGCCCCTTGCAAAATCAAGGGAGGCTTTTCTGGATGAGATGCAGCGTTGTGAACAACTGGGGTTGAAATTGTTGAATTTTCATCCGGGCAGCCATCTGCAAAAGATTGAAATTTCCAAATGTCTGTCGACCATTGCAGCATCGATCAACTTCGTTCTTGAAAAAACGAAGGGGGTGACTGCTGTTATTGAAAATACTGCCGGGCAGGGCTCAAACGTTGGGCACATCTTCGAACAGATCGCGGAGATTATTTCGCAGGTTGAAGACAAATCGAGGGTGGGCGTCTGCATTGATACCTGCCATACCTTCACCGGGGGGTACGATTTGAGGGTTGAGGAAGCTTACAATCATACATGGAACAAGTATGGCGAAGTGATCGGATTCAACTATCTCAGGGGTATTCACCTGAACGATTCCAAAAAGGAGCTGGGCTCCCGTGTCGACAGGCACGACAGTGTGGGCAAGGGCTTAATCGGAATTGAAATGTTCAAAATGTTGATGAGGGATGATCGTTTTAACCAAATTCCAATCATTCTTGAAACACCGGACGAGGCATTATGGGCAGAAGAGATAAGGCTGCTGCGCAGCTTTGAAGGATGAATTAAAGATTAAAGATTACAAATTACAAATTTCGCATCATCTGTAATTTGTAATCTTTAATTTTTAAGGTAATTATTCCGTGATCCCCTTCCACTTATCTGTCCTGAAAGGATCAGCAGGCAACCCTTCGCTGTTATATAGATTGGCATCATCCGGATTATTGGCCCAGCCATAGCGAACTGCAACAGGTTCTGCAACATCGGGAGAACTCACTTCTACCGTATTTGTTCCGGTGATTGTTCCTTTTGCCCAAACGAATTCGTGATTGGCGCCTGCCACAGTAAATCCTTTTACATAGCCGTATTTGTTTTTGGCTTTCAACCCTTTTCCCGCATGGTCGAAAGTAAGCTCGACCTTATTCCCTGAAATTTTCATCGTGTTGAATACAGGACCCATATTTTCAATATTCTGATGGTAAGCGACATGCAATGCGGAGAGTGCCAGTCTTTTTCCAACTGTCTGTTTGTCTTTGGGGTGAATGTCAAGAGCATCGCCGATATCAATGGCCGAAGCCATTCCGGTATTTGGTAAAGAAAGGGTCATGGATTGGGCCTCACGCAATTCGGCCCAGGTGCTCTCGGAAGGAACCGAGTCGGCAGGCGTAAAATTGGCCAATTGAACGAAAAGGAAGGGGAAATCGCCCTGGTTCCATTGCGTTCTCCAGTCTTTGATCAATTCGGGAAAAAGGCGACGGTACTGAAATGACCTTCCTGCATTGCTTTCCCCCTGGTACCAGATGGCTCCTTTTATCCCATAAGGAACAAGAGGATTGATCATGCCGTTGTACAACAGGGTAGGAAAGGAGTTGGGCCCAAGAGCGCTGTTTATTTTAAGAACGCCGATTTTGTATTTCCAGTCACCCGATAATGGTATAGTGCCTGCGCCGGTATGAATACCCATGTCATTGGCATTTCCGTAAATTCCTCCATTACCGCCTATGTCTTCCACCCTGACGGTGATGTTGTTCATCCCGGCTTTCAATACACCGGCAGGGATGGTATAACTTCGCCTGGCTTCAGCCTTTAGTTCTGTTGAACCCACTTTGACCCCATTTACATAAGTTACATCAGAGTCGTTGATTTTTGACAATTCGATGGTTGCACTTTTACCGGCAAGGGTTGCATCCACAGAGAAGTTTTTTCTAAACCAGATAATACCGTCAACACCCCGAAGTCCGTTATTTTCGATAAATCCAGGAAGGGGCATAGTTTTCCAGCTATGATCGTCCATGTCGGGTGCTGCCCATACTGGTTGGTTATCTTTGGTTCCCTGATCGGAGGTGGAGTATTCATTGAATCGGTCGCGGAGCTCTTTTTCCATGCTTTTGCTATACTCTTTCAGGTCCACCTTCTTCAGGTTTGCCAGCACAGGGGCAAAATCCGGATCACCGGAGATTGTTTCCGGACTAATCCATGTTTCGGCTACTGTACCACCCCAGGAGGTATTGATGAGACCAATGGGGACTTTCAATTTCTGGTAAAGGGCCCTGCCGAAGAAATAGGCCACTGCCGAAAATTGCGGCGTGGAGACGGGCGAACATTGCCACCATTCGCCCTCCTCCAGATTTTCTTCCGGATTCTGCGCCATTCGTTTTTTTACTGTGAAGAGGCGAATCTCAGGATAATCTGATGCTGCAATTTCCGATTTCGCATTGAGAGCGGAAGAGAGGTTGAATTCCATATTGGATTGACCAGAACATACCCAAACCTCACCAATCAGTATGTTTTCGATGGTACGAAGATTTTTGCCTTTCACCACCATGTTGTATGGTCCACCATAATTCATGGCCTGCAGGCTAACCCTCCATTTCCCGTCTTTCCCGGTTTTGGTAGTCACTGTTTTGTTGTTGAAGGTTACACTGACTTTCTCGCCTGGCGAAGCCCATCCCCAGACAGGAATTGGAATGCCTTGCTGCAAAACCATGTTGCAGTTAAAGAAAGGAGGCAGAACGACTTGTGAATCGGCCATTTTGCTGAAGAGCAAAAGGGCAAGCAGAATTTTAAGTGCCAAATAGAATTTTTTCATTTTTTTCGAAGTTGAAGTGGATGAATTAGTTAATATAGTTTGAAATGTTTGACGGGATTCCGGTCCCTGAGCTTGTCGAAGGGGTCGAAGGGGGTTGGAGGGAACTGTTATTGCCATTACCAGATCGCAGTTTTTTTTAATTATCTAATCATCATATCAGCTAATCATCACATCAACAAATCATCTAATCAATGAAAATATCGCCGATCAGATATGTTTTGGCTAGGCCAGAAATCAGTACCCGATCGCCGGACAGTTGGCATTTCAGGAAGCCGCCTCTTTTTGAAAGCTGAGCGGCATCGAAGGAGAGTTGGTTGAGCCTGTGTGCCCAGAATGGTGTAAGGGAGGTATGGGCAGAACCTGTGACGGGATCTTCATTCACGCCAACGGCCGGTGCGAAAAATCTGGAGACGAAATCAAACTCATAACCGCCCGCAGTAGTTATAATTCCCCGGGCATGCACCTTCTTCAACGCACCAAAATCGGGTTTAAGCTCCTCAATGTCTTCTTGCGAACCGTAAAAGAGCAGGTAATCTTTTTTCCCTTTCCATATCTCCAGCGGCTTTTTCCCGATGGCAGCGATCAATCCTTCAGGGGGCAAGGCAGGCTCCAGATGGTCAACAGGAAAATTAAGTTCCAGTAGGGAATCTCTTTTCGTAACTGTCAGTTGACCACTGTACTTGGACTGAAAAATGATAGTATCACCGGTGAAGTCAAGGTGGTTAAAAAGCACATGGGCAGATGCGAGTGTGGCATGACCACACAGTTCAACCTCGGTAACAGGCGTAAACCACCTGATCTCTATCGAACTATTTTTACTTACCAGGAAGGCTGTTTCAGAGAGGTTGTTTTCTGCAGCGATGTTTTGCAAAATTGTATCATCCAGCCAACTGTCAAGTGGACAAACAGCTGCGGGATTTCCTGAAAAAGCAGTTTCAGAAAATGCATCGATCTGATAAATTGGAATTTTCACGGTAGTTAATTGAGAAATTATTACAGACTTGGCATCATTTTGCGAGAAAAATAGAATTACAGTGGAGCACTATACGCTTCCCGGTAACGAAAATAACCAAAAAAATGAAACATCTTAAATTGTCTCTTCACACTTTTAGCTCAAAATGTTTTACTTTGTCAGATAAACAAGATAGCTATGCGATCATATATACTCGAAGAGACCAACTGGAAAGTGCAGAAAGATCAACTCCCTAAAGTTGCTGTTCTGCCTTGGGGTGCAACCGAAGCCCACAATTACCACATGCCATATGGAACAGACAATTATATTGCCTCCAGGCTTGCCGCATCCTGTGCCAAAGTAGCCGGTGAAAGGGGGACAAAAGTTGTTGTTCTTCCCACGATTCCTTATGGGGTGAACACAGGGCAACCTGATATTCTGCTCGACATGAACCTCAATCCGGGAACCCAGTTTATGATTCTAAAAGATCTAATTACTGTGCTCAATCGTCAGAATATAAAGAAGTTCGTAATTCTGAATACCCATGGAGGGAACGACTTTAAACAGCATATCCGCGAATTGAACCTCCTCTTTCCTGATATGTTGTTGACCCAATGCAACTGGTTTAAGATGCCTGGTTTCGACCATTTGTTCGAAGATCTGGGTGAACATGCAGGTGAGGTCGAAACCAGTTTGATGATGCACCTCCATCCTGAACTGGTTATGCCATTGAATACTGCCGGCCAGGGCAAGGCAAAAAAATTCAATGTCAAGGCGCTCAACCAGGGCTGGGCCTGGGCCGAGCGGAGGTGGAGCAAGGTGACAGCCGATACCGGCATCGGCAATCCTGCTAAAGCTACCGCCGAAAAGGGGGCGATATTATTTCAGTTTCTCACCGATAAAATTTCCGATTTTTTGGTTGAATTGGCAGAGGCGGATTTGGGGGATTTGTACGAGTAGTAATTACAAATTAAAGATTACAAATTACAGATTAAGAGCATCTTCATTTTTAATCTGTAATTTGTAATTTTTAATTATTGCTCCACCCATACCTCAAAATCCTCAAACCTCACCATCGATGATTTCTGGTCGTTTGAGCCCGCGGCAAGACCAATATCCAGCAAATGCGCGATCCCGGCAATGTTCCCGGATTCCCTGCTTAAAATCCAGTTTTTCCCATCGAAGCTGTAGTACCCTGAAAGCCGGTCACCATGCCTGACCATCTTGAGCCAGAGTGGGAATGGTTGATCGGAGCTGTAGTTAAAGCTTCTTGAGTTGTGCATGGCACCATCGCCAAATTCGTCCCATTGCGCTCCATGGCGCTTTGGGGTGGAGAACATCAGGAAAGATCCCGGACTACCTTTCTCATTGCCGGTCTTGGCCAGGTTGTTCCTGACGAAAATGCCGAACCTGAACCAGTCGCTCACCGCTTTTCCCAATTCGACTACTTTTACGGTGGCGACAAAATTGCCGGTAGCGGATTTTGGCAGGAAGATGGTGCCGTAAGAATCTTCGGCATGCAGGAAATCTGTTCCCCGCGCAGTAATTTGGTAACTATTCTTCCCGACATTGAAATCATATTCACAGGGTTTTGCAGTGGCTGAACAAAATGTTTGCAATTGAGATTGAGAGAAGTTTACCTTCCTGACAGGAAATACATGAAGGGATAGAGGAGGCAGGTTGCCAATGGTAATTGATTGGTTGCCTGCTTCGGGCAGAAAACTGAACCTGACTAATTTGGATTCTTCTGCCTCTAATGGAATAACTTTGGATGCAACAATTTTTTGATTGACGGAAAGGAGGAGTTCCTGATGGATCTGTTCAGACTTGACATTTTTTACGGTCACAAATACACTGGCGGAATCACCCAATGGTAGCTCATCGGCCTCAGTGCCCAAATTACTGTATAAAACCTGTATTGGGTTGCCATTAATGTCAATAGACTGGTCGGGGGTAGTACCGATTGATACGGTATGCTTCCCGGGAGTAAAGAACTGATGTCTGAACTCAACGGTCCGGCTGTTTTTCGCTACAACAGGGAAGAGCTGACTCTCTGCAATTTTCCCATCGACATAAAGGGGCACAATCCCGTTTCCGGTGGATCCGTTGTTGGTGACAACCGCCTTGAATACCAAAGTCGCACCTGTTTTTGATCCTTCCGGTGAAAGCAGTTGTAATTCGCTGTACTTGTAATTGGGTTGACCATTGATGATTTTTTCCGGCTCAATCTGCGGGCGTTCGATCATATGGTTATCCCGGTAGATATTGTTTTCGAGGTAAGCGGCGCACAGCTTCATTTCGGCCTGCTTCAATCCGTAGAGGATATTGTTGGTAAGCGACCAGCCGGAAGCCATGTTCTGAAGGAAGAGACCTACGTTTTCGTTGGTGGTTGCAGGTTTGACATCGTGGATCAGGTTTTCGCGTACGACAGAACCGGGACTTAATCCATAAACGGCGATAGCTCCTTCGTCGTCCCGGGCCATATTGGTAAACGACAGATGGTTGTATTCTACCAGATGGCTGCCATCGCTGGTCTCCTCGACATTGGGCCACGAACCTACCGTGATGCCGTAGCTTCCGGTATTGGTGACATAATTGTGCGCGATGGTCGTTCTCATGGCATTGGCGGTGCGGATGCCCACCATCGCGGGCCGGAGGTTGGCTATTTCATTGCGGGTGATGCTGTTGTCGCTAACAAGATCGCCCCACTGTTCGGGAATGGGGGATCCGTAAACGGCGATACCTGATCCGGTGATGTTTTGGATGATATTTTGATCGATCAGGTTGTGGTAGCTTCCCAAACCGAAAAAGATGGCCGACTGGCTTACATTTTCAATGGTGTTCCCGATTACCTCA
>JBBIUJ010000140.1:0-10316 GCA_037440345.1 Prolixibacter sp. | reverse complement strand
GGCAGGGGAAATTGTGCGCTTTTGGGCCTGAGATTGCATTCAGGGGGCAGACCTACAGCACATTTAAACTATTGTTCAACCAATTTTATTCAGGATATTGATCCATAAATCAGTATTTTACTTCTTTAGAGCTGTTCGTTTGTCCACAATGTCCGACCGTTAATTTATTTCAGAATGCACGATTCAAACGGGAAATTTAAAGGAGTGATTCTACGTTAGATTTAATTAATTTTACTTCACTGACCGATATGAAGGGAAGGTATATAAATCAGTGTGATTGTACTGATTTGAGATACTTCAATATTCTCCCTCTTTATCAGTTTGGACCAACTAATCATTGCCTTATGGATCTATCTGTCGCCCCTTTAATTGTAAGCGTAGCCTATTCATTACGCTTCAGGAAATTTGCCAGTGTCAACAAGATTCCGCAGTGGGAAAAGCTCTTTAAAAATGCCGTCATTCTTTCAGTTGTTCTCTTTGCTTTGGATTTTGTTTTTCAAAATGGGGAGTTTATGATGTGGATTTGGCACCTCTACCTGATATTGTTGATAGTCATTCCACTCAGGCAAAAAGAACTGCAACCGTTACGAATGTTTATCTTCGCTTTTATTCCCTATGTGGTTGTAGCTTTTATCAGCGATTTGACTGAAATCATCAGCAGTGAATTTTACAAGACGAATGAGTCTTATTTCAATAGTGCCGGGACACTGGCTATTATGTGGTTGTTAGCGATCGTCTACAGTCAGAATAGACAAAGCAAAGCGGCTGAAAAAGAACGCATTAAAAGGCAGCGTGAGGATGAAATTAATAGGGCAATAGCTATCCGGAAGGTTGAGCTGGAAGTCCTGGTCAGTGAAAGGACGGCTGAACTGACGAAACAAAAAGAAGAGTTGGAGTTTGCCCTGGAAGAGTTGCGAAACACCCAGTCTCAGTTAATACAGTCAGAAAAGATGGCATCCCTTGGCGAGTTGACCGCTGGAATAGCGCATGAAATTCAGAATCCTTTGAACTTTGTCAACAATTTTTCGGAGGTAAGCAATGAACTTTTGGATGAGATGGCTACTGAGATGGATCAGGGAAATAATGCGGAAGCTCAGTTGATATTGTCAGATCTGAAAAAGAATCTGGAAAAGATCAACCACCATGGCAAAAGAGCCGACAGCATTGTCAAAGGAATGCTTCAGCATTCAAGGACCAGCACCGGTCAGAAGGAAGCTACCGATATTAACGTGTTGGCGGATGAATTCATGAGACTTGCTTACCATGGATTGAGAGCAAAGGACAAAAGTTTCAATGCAAAGTTCGATAGTGATTTCGATGATTCTATCGGCAAAATCAATGTTATTCCGCAGGATATTGGAAGGGTCATACTAAACCTGCTTACCAATGCTTTTTACACTGTCAACGAAAAGAAGAAAGCGCTGGGCGAGGCATTTCAACCATCAGTTGTGATTACAACAAAAAAGGTTGGAAGTGGTGTTGAGATAAAAGTGATTGACAATGGAAATGGAATCCCGACAAAATCCATCGATAAGATTTTTCAGCCCTTTTTCACTACGAAACCTACGGGAGCCGGTACCGGCCTGGGATTGTCGCTCTGCTATGAAATTGTGACAAAAGGCCATGGCGGAGAGCTCAAAGTTGAAACCAAAGAGGGAGAGGGATCGGTTTTCACCGTTCATCTTCCGGTTTGAAATATTGGTACAATGAACAACATTAAATTTCACGCAGAGAACGCAAATAAAGTTGCAAAAAAGAAAGGACAAACTTTGCCCCACTTTGCGGCTTACTTTGCGGCCTTCGCGCGAACCATTTAAGATTATGGCAAAAGTATTGGTAGTAGATGACGAAAGGGATATTCAGGATCTTTTCCTGCAGCATTTCCGAAAGGAGATAAAGCATAGAGAGTTGGAATTTGCTTTCTCTTTTTCAGGAGAAGAGGCAATGGAGTTTTTGAAAAGTCCGGGACATGAAGCTGTATTGATTCTTTCTGATATCAATATGCCGGGAATGAGCGGACTTCAGCTGCTCAAACACATCAAAGAGAAGTATGCTAAACCGCCACCTGTGGTAATGATGATTACAGCTTACGGCGATGAATACAACCACCGAATTGCCATGGAACTGGGTGCAGAAGACTTTTTAACGAAGCCATTGGATTTTCAATCGCTCAAACTGAAATTAAAAATGATCATCCCATGATAAAGATTTTAATTGTCGATGATGAAACCGATTTTGAGATACTCATCAGACAGAAATTCAGAAAAAAGATCAGGGAACAGCGGTACGATTTCATCTTTGCAGTCAATGGGAAAGATGCCCTAAAAAAAATGGAAGAGTACCCGGATGTGGAGATCGTATTGAGCGACATCAACATGCCTGAAATGGATGGACTGACCTTGCTTACGAAACTCAGCGAGACCAATCCGTTGGTTAAAACCGTTATGGTTTCGGCCTACGGGGATATGGATAATATTCGGAAGGCAATGAATCGGGGCGCTTTCGATTTTGTAACTAAACCGGTGGATTTTGAAGATCTCGAACTGACCATGGAAAAAACGATTCAGCATGTAACCCTGATCAGGGAAACGCTGAAGGCGATTAAGGAAAATAATATTTTAAAAATGTATGTGGATGAGAACGTACTCAACTTCATGGGCAGCCGGGAATACGAGACCTCTATCATGGCCAATGAAACTGTTAACGCTACGGTGGCCTTTATTGACATCTGCAGCTTTACTTCCATCAGCGAAAAGGAGACGCCGGATACGGTAGTTGCCATGCTAAACCGCTATTTTGACCTGATGGTGAAAGAGATTATTGCTCAGCAAGGAATTGTCGATAAGTTTATTGGTGATTGCGTGATGGCGGTCTTCAAGGGAGATTATCACCTCGATCGTGCCATTGATGCTTGTCTTGCTATTCGGAATAACATTGAGATACTGGAGGGTGGTTCTGATTTCCTGCCAAAAGTTTCGGTTGGGATCAACAGTGGAGAGATGATCTCCGGAAATATAGGATCGGTAACTCTTCGGCGCCTGGATTACACTGTTATCGGAGATACGGTAAATGTCGCTCAGCGTCTGCAAAAAGCAGCCGGAGTCAGTCAGATTGTGATATCAAAAGATGCCTATGAAAAGGTAAAACAATCCTTTAACTGCAAATCGATAGGATCTACCTTCCTGAAAAACAAAGCTGAGGAGGTACAGATATACGAAGTCCTGAATTAACTTATTCCAGTTATAACCATGCAATTTGATAAGGTATACTCATTTCTAATTCAGAAACTGAAGACCGACCTGCCGAAATATCTCACTTATCATAACGTAAATCACACGATTGGTGTTATCGAAGTTGCTGAACATCTTGCCATGGAAGAAGGGATCTCCGGCGAAGATTTGCTGCTGCTGAAAACAGCTGCTTTGTTCCATGATGCAGGCTACATCCGGGAGTTTGTCGGGCACGAAGAACAATCCTGCCAACTTGCTTTGGAATATCTTTCCGATTATGGATACACTCAGGAACAGGTAGAAAGAATATGCCGGATCATCATGGTAACAAAATTGCCTTCCGTCCCATCAGATCCGCTGGAAAAGATCATATGTGACGCTGATCTTTACTATCTGGGAACAGAACAGTATACCGCATTCGCGGAAAAATTATTTGATGAATTCAGGGAGGCCGGTATCATAAAAGCCAGGTTAGACTGGTTGCTCAAACAGGTTGACTTTCTCTCAGCGCACCGGTATTATACCCAGACTGCCATCAGGGAAAGAGAGGTGCTCAAACAAAAGAATCTGGAACATTTAAAGTCAAAACTTGAAGCAAAGATCACTGAATCGCATGGAAATAAACCATTGGAAATCGTTCAGGATGTTCTTTTGATGGTGGTGGGGGTAATTTTTGCAGGGTATGCCTTGAAGGGGTTCCTGGTTCCCAACCATTTTTTCGATGGGGGAGTTACCGGAATTTCATTGCTGATCCACGAATTGTACCACTTCAACCTGGCCATCGTCATTGTGGTGATGAACCTCCCATTTATCGTCGTAAGCTATTTCTCTGTCGGATTAAGGTTCGCATTCAGGATGCTGATCAGTGTTGTTCTTCTGGGTATCTGCCTGACACTGCTGCCGGATGTCGCAATTACAACAGACAAGCTTCTTATCTCCATTTTTGGAGGGGTATTTCTCGGCGTCGGTGTTGGGCTCATTATGCGCTCCGGCGCTGCGCTGGATGGGATTGAGGTGCTGGCGCTCTACACTTTGAAACGGACCTCATTCACCATCACTGAAATTATCCTGGGTATTAACATCCTCATTTTTAGTATTGCTGCATTTAAATTTGGGATCGAAACTGCACTTTATTCTGTGTTGACCTATTTCTCAGCAACGCGCTGTATCGACTATGTGGTGGAAGGGATACAGGCTTATACCGGGGTGACCATTATCTCGGGGGAAAGTGAAATGATAAAATATCAACTTGTCAACGACCTTGGCAGGGGAATCACCGTATACAAGGGAGAGAGAGGTTTTCTGCCGGGTAAATTTGAGATCAGTGCGGATTGTGATATTATTTTTACTGTGATTACCAGGCTGGAATTAAGGAAGTTGAAGAACCTTGTATATAATTTGGATCCCAACGCCTTTGTTTTTGCCAATACCATCAAGGAGGCCTCCGGAGGAGTTATCAAACGAAGACATCACCACTGAATTCTTTTACAATTTGAGCCATGACAAAGAAAACCAAAGAATTCTCCGACCCAACGATTACAGTTGAAGAGGTCGCTAAAATGAACACCAAACAGTTGATTGATAGGGGAAACAAGTTTTCAAAAAATTACCGGGTAACCGGAAAAAACAAATTTCGTCTCAAGGATTATCCCTGTGATGAGGAGTCAGAATTGGGGGAGGAAGAAAAGCCTATCGCACAACTTTTTCTTGAACAGGGTGTTAAAATTCTGTCTGAAATGCAGGATAAGTTGTACGCCCAGGACAGATGGTCGTTACTGATTATTTTTCAGGCCATGGATGCCGCAGGGAAAGATGGCGCTATAAAGCATGTCATGTCTGGGGTCAATCCTCAGGGCTGCGAAGTCACCTCTTTCAAATCACCCAATTCGGAGGAGCTGGACCATGATTACTTGTGGCGTTGCATGAAGCACCTGCCTGAAAGAGGAAGAATCGGCATTTTTAATCGGTCCTACTATGAAGAGGTATTGGTAGTCAGGGTGCACGAAGAGATACTAGCCTCACAGAAGATCCCCAAAAAGTTGATTACCAAGAATATTTGGAAGGAGCGTCTAAGCGACATCAGGAATTTTGAAACATACCTGAACCACAACGGCATTCTTGTTGTGAAGATTTTCCTCCATGTCTCGAAAAAGGAGCAGAAGCGGAGATTTCTTGAACGATTGGAAAGACCTGAAAAAAACTGGAAATTCAGCAAATCCGATCTCATGGAAAGAAAATTCTGGAAGCAATACATGGCGGCCTATGAGGAGTTGATTAAGGAGACTGCCTCCGACAAGTCGCCATGGTACGTGGTTCCGGCCGACAACAAGCATTATGCACGCATTGTGGTTGCATCTGCCATCCTCCATGCATTGGATTCGATGAAACTTGACTATCCCAAAGTTAGCGAAGAGCAGGTAGTCGAATTGCAACGGTTGAGGCAGGAGTTGCTCAATGAGGATTGAAGAAAAGACGGAGGGACGGAAGGACTTGGAGACCAGGGGACTTGGAGACGGAGGGGTGGGAAGATGCTCCCTGAGCGGCACCACCCTGAAGCCTGTCGAAGGGTCGAAAATTTACACGCATTTCCACTCCCTGAGACATCATTGATTTATCCACAATACGGAATTATAGGTGCCATACTCGTTTTGTTCATAAAGTTGATTGACCGGATCGATGATCCAATTTTTGTCGATAATGAATTTGTAGGTGTATTTCCCGGGTTTCAGGTACAAGGGGAAGATCCATTTCCCATCTTTTTTAACCATCCTGTACCCTTTCGTGTTCCAACCATTAAAACTTCCTGTTGCAATGACACTTCCTGCATCCACATGGTAGTTTAACAGGAACAGGTAATTGGCCTTCAGGGCTACATAAGAATTTTCGTAGTTTCCTTCACCTGTGGAGAAGGGGTTTCCGGGATCGGTGATCCAATTTCCATCTACAATAAATTTGTACTCATAATTTCCTGCCGGCAGGATAAAAGGCAATTGCCAGCCTTTGGCGGTTTTGTCCATCAGAAGTTCGTGGGTTTTCCAACCGTTAAAACTACCGGCCAGTACTACCTGGCGAGCATCGGTATATCCTTCCAGTGTGAATAAATAGGGTTCACCAATGGAGAGCACAGAGTTGGTGATGCCGTGACCGTCTTTGCGTTCCGAGGGATTAGCCGGATCTGTATACCATCGATTGTCAACAATAAATTTGTAGGTATAGCTCCCATCGCGCAAATAGATCGGAAGGACCCAGCCATCAGAGCTCTTTGTCATAGCCAGCTCCCGTTGATTCCAATTGTTGAAATTACCCGCAACACTTACCGATCGCGCGGTTTCATTGCCAAAGAGTTTAAAGAGATGGTTGTGACAGAATACCACAGAGTTATATCCGCCAGCCCCATCATCTTCCCGTAGCTTATTGTAAGGGTCTGATATCCAGGTTCCATCAACGATAAATTTATAGGTGTATTTTCCGGGTTTGAGGTTTAAGTCGGCCGTCCAACCCGTCTCAACCTGTTTCATTGGATTTTGCGTGGTACTCCATCCATTGAATGAGCCTGAGATGTATACATTTTTGGCGGATTTCCTTCCTGCGAGATAGAACCATGCAGTTTTGTCGTAGTGAAAGGCATTGGTTATTTCAAATCTGTTTACCCCATAAACCTCTGTTCCTCCATCATCCTTGCCCGAAAAACTTATCCATTTGTCTAGCAGAACATACAAATCATCCGCGTTAGCCTCTTTTTTATTCGATTTTGCGTTGAAAGGTTTGGAAAGTTCTACGATAAAAGATTTTAGCCTGACTGCCTTCCACTGCTCCCCTTCAAAGGTGATATTAGCTTCACCCTTGAATGCCCTGGCCATGAGTGTGCTGTCCAGTTCAAAAAGAGTGGAAATCTCCTTCTTCTCTTTATCAGACCATTTCAAATTGAGCCGAAAAAATATCTTCCCATTTTCGATGCGGCACACTTTATCCGGATCATATTGAGCTTTTGTACTTACCGAGCTCAATATGAGGATAAAAAGAAGAAGGATTGATAAAATTTTTCTCATTTTTCCACTCCTTTCGTAAATTGAATACTAAAGTGCCTCTTGACAAAGTTAATACACACAACGCCCTGTTCAATGAAATTGTACCCGAGCATTCCGTCAATTTTAGTGCCATAGGCTTCACTTAAGGCATTAAGATTGGAAATGACTGTCTCCATTCCGTTTATTTGTTTACTTCCCAAAGTGAAGTCGTTCATTCTTCCAAACAATACTTCCGAACGGGCTGATCCCACCCCGCGCAAATTTGAGCGACGGGTAATTGTCAGTGTATTCATTATGTTTTTGCCGGAATAACTATTGATTACATTGGTTTCAGAACCGGTATCGAAGCAAAAATTCAAAGTTTTACCTCCAATCTTTCCTGATAAGAAGAGAATATTGGAGTTTGTTTGAAACAACTGTGAATAATCTAGTCTGATTTTATATTGATCAGGAACAATCCTATTGCCTGTTTTGTCGATCCGGTAGAGTTTTAGCTGATTGCTTCTGGTATCAATGATAATCTCAAAATCCCTGATCAGGTTAAATCCAAAAAGTCCGAGGATTTTTATTCCCCTGCTGTTTTCTATGTGCCCGAGATTGGCCAAGTCGGCCTTGATCTTTTTGTAGGTAAGATCGGCAAATTCAACTTTGTCGATGGTAATCTGCTCAACGGTACCCACAGAACCGGTAATACCGTTTGAGCTAGTGGCATCTGTTCGTACATGGTTTCTAAAATAAGTACTATTGAATACCAGGTCGTTGGCTCCAGTGTCAAATACCAGATTACCTGTTTCTCCGTCTACAATTGCTTCGATAAGCAGTAATCTTCCGGCACGTTTCAATGGAATGATCACAGAATCGGTTTTCAGGTTATTTTCGGGGCTATAACTGATTGTTTGAAAAAGCGCAGCAACTACAGGGGATGGTATACTGGTTAAAGCCGTGACACTAATTTTGGATGCAGGTAATGGCGAGGCTAAAAGTAAAGGTAAAGTTAATACCAGCGCCAGGAACAATGTGATGGTAATCTTATTGCACATTAACATGATGTCGTTGAATGGCCAACTACTTATTTTAACCTTGATCCTGCAGTACCCTCTGCAAAATGATCCACACCCAGCGTGGAGTTATACAAATGTAACAGTTTTACAAGAGTTCCAAAACAGGATTTTTCGATTAGTCATGCCGCAAGACTACTGAGGTAAGAGATACAGAAATCTCTTGTTTGTTGAATAGAATTCTCTAAATTTGGATGGTCAGCCAATATTTAAAAATATTTTCTAGCTGAAGTTGGTTGGGAATTCTTTGTGAAACCTTTGTGTTTTAGTCTCTTAGTGACAAGAAAAAGAACCAGTAATTGTGGGGCTAAGTCTCAATACAACAGGTAATTAAAAATGCTTAATTACAAACCGATGCAAACAACTTTTCGTGTTGAGCGCCTCAAAACCTACCTTCGGGATCACCAGAATGGATTGACCATTTTATTAATTTCCGTGTTGGGCGTGTTGATCCACTTGCTGTTTTATCAGAATTTGGGTTTTCACCGGGATGAGTTGCTCTATTTTTCACTGGGCGAGCATCCGGATTTTGGCTATTTTTCCGTTCCCCCTTTGATCGGTTTTTTAGCGGCTATTTTAACCAAATTGTTTGGCTACACGCTTTTTGCAGCAAAGATCCTGCCTGCTTTACTGGGAGGTGTTGTCATCTATCTCTGTGCCATGCTGGCCAGGGAGTTGAACGGAGGCTTTTTTGCGCAGATTGTGGCGGCAGTAGGCGTAATTTGCTCCATTCTCTTTCTGAGGGCTTTCAGCCTTTTCCAACCGGTATTCCTTGACATTTTCTTCTGGACCCTGGCCCTTTACCTCCTGCTAAGATACCACAATTCAAACCTTAAGAAATACCTGTACCTGTTTGGCCTGACTATTGGGATTGGGATTCTCAACAAATACAATCTGTTGTTTTTTGTGATAGCGGTATTGGGGATAGTTCCATTTACCAAACACAGGAAACTGTTTCTTAACAGGGATTTCTATCTGACCATTCTTCTTGCCTTTTTAATTGTATTACCCAACGTCATTTGGCAAATAACCCATCAGTTCCCCGTACTAAGTCATCTTTCCCAACTACAGAATTCTCAGCTGACAAAAATGAGTTCTGCCACATTTTTGATGGAGCAATTGCTGATGAATTACCCTTCGACACTTCTGGTAATGCCGGGTTTATTGTTCCTGTTGTTCAATAAAAGTATAAAGGAATATCATTGGGTGGGTTATGTGTTGGTCTTTGTTTTGCTCTTGTACCTGATTTTACAGGGGAAATCCTACTATTCGGCAGGGATTTATCCTCTGCTTGTTGCCGCAGGGGCGGTGTTTTTTGAGAGATACATCAGGAACTACATCGTAAGGTCAGTTATTATGATGGTTTTGTTACTGCTTACCTGGTCGGCGCTTCCTATGGGAGTAGCTTCCAAATCGCCGGAAAAGCTGGTGGCCTATTTCGATGCGATGGCCAAAGTAACCAAAAACGATGCGGTGAGAAGGTACGAAAACAATCAATACTATCCGCTACCGCAGGATTACGCCGACATGCTGGGATGGGACGAATTGGCAGAGATTACCTACAAGGCATGGCAACAGGCAGAATCTAATGGACAATGCATCATTTACGCCGAAAACTACGGTCAGGCAGGGGCCATCGCCATCCTTGGCAAGAAATACCATTTGCCTGAAGCCATCTGTTTCAGCGACAATTTTATATATAGGTTTCCCAAAACCTTTGACCACGAGATCACCCAATTTATCTACATCAACAATGAATTGGGAAAGGATGTAGCATCGCTGTTCCAGGACATTCAGGAAGTAGGCCATATCACAAATCCACTGGCCCGCGAATTCGGAACAAGAGTTTATTTGTGCCAAAAACCACGTACCAGTTTTAACCAATTCTGGAAATTAAGGGTTCAAAAGTTGTAAGAGATTGTTTAAGAAACCATTTAAATATACTAACAGAATTGTTGAACCCACTTTGGGGTTCCTGAACTTGGTCTGTTATTTTCCCC
>JBBIUJ010000139.1:0-10350 GCA_037440345.1 Prolixibacter sp. | reverse complement strand
GTCGATGCGTTGTAAATACTTCTTGCCCATCTGTACAAAGGTAATATTGTAAACTCAATCAGAGCCTGGTGCGCATTTGTTTTACCATCTGCTCTTTCCAGGGTTTAAAAGTACCCTGAAAAATCTGAATTCTCGCCTCATCTACCAGCCAAAGATAAAAAGCCAGATTGTGTATGCTTCCGATCATTGGTCCAAGCATCTCTCCTGCCTGAAACAGATGACGCAGGTAGGCCCTGGTATATTGTTGATCGACGAAGGATGTTCCATCCGGATCAACCGGGGAGAAATCCGTGGCCCATTTGTTGTTTCGGATGTTGATCACTCCCTTTCGGGTAAACAGCATGCCATTGCGGCCATTCCGGGTTGGCATTACACAATCAAACATATCTATGCCTCTGTCAATGCCCTCCAAAATATTCACAGGATTCCCAACTCCCATCAGGTATCTTGGCTTATCGGTTGGCAAAACGGCATTGACAACCTCTATCATAGCATACATGTCCTCTTCCTTCTCTCCCACTGAGAGCCCTCCAATAGCATAGCCATCAGCATGGTATGTTGCAACATGCTCGGCTGCCTTTATCCTTAAATCGGGATAAACACAACCCTGAACGATTGGAAAAAGCGTTTGTTCATAACCGTATTTGGGATTTGTGGATACAAACTGGTTCATGCAACGATCCAGCCACCGTTGGGTTAATTCGAGCGACTTTCTTGCATAGTCATAATCTGCATCTCCGGGGGTACATTCATCAAAAGCCATTATGATGTCGGCACCAATGGACCTTTGAATGTCAACCACGCGCTCAAGTGTAAACAAATGACGGGACCCATCGATATGTGATTGAAATTTGGCTCCCTCTTCCGTAATTTTACGGATGTCTCCAAGCGAGAAGACCTGAAAGCCTCCACTATCGGTTAGAATGGGTTTGTCCCAACCATTGAAACGGTGCAAGCCTCCGGCGCTTTCAAGCACCTCAATTCCGGGACGCAGATAAAGATGGTAAGTGTTTCCTAAAATAATGCGGGCTTTGATATCCTCTTTCAGATCTTTAAAATGGATACCCTTAACAGAGCCGACTGTCCCAACCGGCATAAAAACCGGAGTTTCTACCACCCCGTGTCCCGTATGGAACTTTCCTGCACGTGCCTTAGAATCGCTGGTTGTTTGCTGTAATTCGAACTTCATTCAAAAGATTTCAAGCCGCAAAGATAGTCATTAAAGCAAAATAACATTTCCGGGGACTTATTGTACTCATTAAAAAAAACTGTTAAAAACGAGGGTACTTAACAAGGCATTGTGTATTTTTGAGGACTTTTGTTTTAATTATGACAGTAGATTTTGGCGGATTTCAGTTTACAATAGAAGAGTTCATAGGGCTTGTTGTATTTGGGCTGGCCTTTTTGGTACAGCTATTCTACCAGATACTACTGATAAAGTTCCTTTTCAGTGGAAAACAGAAAAACAAGGAACCAAACCTTCCCTCCATTTCCATCATAGTTACATCGCGCAATTACCTTGAACAACTACAGGAACTATTGCCAACACTGCTTACTCAGGATTATCCCGATTTTGAGATCGTGGTTGTTGATGATTGCTCTACTGACGGTACCGACTGGTTTCTTGCTGAGTTGAAAATCAGTCATGGTAACCTGAAAACAACAAAAATAATCCAGGAGACTGATTTTCCGAATGCCCTTGCCATTACCATTGGCGTAAGGGCCTCCAGCAAAGAGTGGTTGGTATATTTAAGTCCTCTTTGCAGAATTCATGAAAACCAGTGGCTAAAAAGTTATGCACAAAGGCTCGAACCGGACAAAGAGGTATCGATAGGCTATATGCACTTCAACGAAGCCACGGGCAGTTACAAAAGTTGGTTGCGGTTTGAGAATTTCACCTCTTACCTGATTTCAGGAGTTGGACAGGCATTTGGCCTGGCAATGCCTGTTTTCGAATTCAACATGGCATACCGTCGCGAAACCTTCCTCGACTTACGTGGATTTGCTGCCGTCCTTGATTCGCCTTTCAGCGAGAATGAGTTGTTCATCAATAAGATAGGCACCAGAAAAAATATGGTAGTTTATAACGACAAAAAGTCCTCGGTTGCCTTTGCCGGTGAAACGGAATGGATTGATTTGGTAGAATTCAAGAAAAAACAGCTGATGCTCAGACGAAAGTTTACCGCCGGGCAACGCTTTTTCCGCACACTCAACCTATCCAGCAGATTGGTACTAACCGCATCATTCATATTCTTATTGATCGTTTCCCCACTGTTATTCTGGATCCTGGGTATATGGGGCTTTCTACTGATCTTCGAAATGACCTGGATTGCTGTCGCAACAAAAAAATTGGGAGAAAAGAATTTTTTGCCTATGTTGCTTGTTTACAAAGCATTCCTTCCGTTTATTAACATCTGTTTCGTTATAGTCCAATTATTTACCGGCCAAAAAAGAAAATGGAAATAGCTCAGGGTCAGTCCGGCAATGCAAAAAGGGACATCGAATTGGTTGAAGCTGCCCGCAAAGGGAACGAAAGAGCTTACGCCGATCTGATGAAACGGTACAAGGATACCATCTATTTTATGTTGCTAAAGATGGTAAATAACCGGACAGATGCGGAGGATCTGACGATTGAAGCATTTGGAAAAGCTTTCACCAATATTCACCAATATACACCTCAGTATGCTTTCAGTACCTGGCTTTTTCGGATAGCCTCCAACAATGCCATTGACTTTATGCGAAAGAAAAGAGCAGTGACGGTTCCGCTTGAACCCTCTTCGGGCGATAAGCAGGTTGGTGGTGATTACAACTACAATGCAAGGGCCGATGGATACAACCCCGAGGAGAGTATTATCAGGGATCAAAACTCACAAATTCTTCGCAGGATGGTGGCCAAGTTGAAACCCAGGTACCGCAAATTACTTGAGTTGCGTTACTTTCAGGAGTACTCCTACGATGAAATTGCCAAAGAACTGGACTTACCTCTTGGCACTGTCAAAGTACAGCTTTTCCGGTCCCGCGAAATGCTTTTTGAGTTATTGAAGAACGATGAAATAGCGAAATAATTAAAAATTACAAATTAAAGATTAAAGATTGTGGGCATTTTGTGTTCTCGTTTTGTTCAATGTACTGTAGCCAATTAATTCCTAATTCGTAATTCGTAATTTGTAATTTGTAATTTGTAATTCCTTTGACTTGGAGCTTCTAACCAAATATTTTCCAGCCTTGTCCCCACTTCAAATCAGCCAGTTTGAAGCGTTGGGTTCGTTGTACCGGGAATGGAACGAAAAGATCAATGTAATTTCACGGAAGGACATCGATGAACTGTATGTGAGGCATGTATTGCATTCCCTGGCGATCGCAAAAATCATCCGCTTCAAACCCGGCACCAATCTGCTCGATGTTGGCACAGGAGGTGGATTCCCCGGTATTCCGCTGGCGATCTTTTTCCCTGAATCAAACTTCACGCTGATCGATTCAATCGGGAAGAAAATTCTGGTAGTTCAGGAGGTAGCCGGTCAATTGAAATTGACCAATGTCCATGCTCTAAAAGCCAGGGTGCAGGAGATAAAATTGCGTTACGATTTCGTCATCAGCAGGGCCGTTACTGCCTTCCCTGACTTTGTTTCCATGGTTCGAAAAAATGTGTCTGCCCAATCTGGGAACGCCCTACCCAATGGTATCATCTACCTGAAAGGAGGTGATTTTGAAGCTGAAATCAGCGCTTTCAAGGTTTCTGCCGAAATCTTCGATCTCTCCATTATCTTCGAAGAGCCATTTTTTGAAACCAAGAAGGTGATCTATCTGCCTGTCAGATAATTTATACAAAATATAAATTTATCTACTATTTATCCAATTGTTTGGACATTATATAAAAAAAAACTATTTTTGCACTCCTTAAATAAGAGGAATAAAGTCGTAAATAAAATATTTCCCAGAGATGAAGAGAACATTTCAACCTTCGAACAGAAAAAGAAAAAACAAGCACGGTTTCCGTGAGAGAATGTCAACCTCAAACGGTCGTCGCGTATTGAATGCACGTCGTGCCAAAGGACGTCACAAGTTAAGCGTTTCCGACGAGCCAAGCCACAAGAGATAGTATACAGATCGCATTGATTTGATAGACAAAAGGTAAAGAACGGGATTCTTTACCTTTTGTCTTTTGCAGCAAATCGAAGTATCATTTGAAAATTCAATACCTTTGCTTTGTTCATGATTCATCGTAATTGAACAGAATGCTTCACTCCGTTCGCAATGACGGATTCGTTGATTTAGGGATGTTAAGGTAAGAAACGGATTGTGTCCGGATCGTGCCTCGCAGTTGCAAGTTGTTCGGATGGATGAGGCGAGGGGTGGATCAGAAGATATGATTTGTTGTTAATTGTCACCCACCCCTCCCCTCATCCAAAGGCCTCGTGTTAATGTCGTCATTGCTAGGAGGCACGACGAAGCAATCTGTTGGATTACCAATTATTTTTAACAAAAAACGAACATTATATATGTCATCTTCAATATTGCCCCTGTTTGAGCAATCCGGATTATCCCAATCTTTGATCACTGTGGCAGAAAAGGTTGTTTCGGGTAAGCGAATAACCCCTGACGAAGGAATTCTGCTTTTCAAGGAAGCCCCCCTGTCCTATTTGGCAGTTCTGGCCGACCATGTTCGCCACCGGATCAACAGAAAGCAGGTGTTCTTTAACAGAAATATTCACTTGGAACCAACAAATATCTGTGTCAATCACTGTGCTTTCTGCTCCTATCGCAGAAAAAAAGGAGAGGAAGGATGCTGGGAAATGGGCATTGGCGATTTGGTACAGATGGCCCAAAATCATGCCCTGTCCGGCATCACCGAAATTCACATTGTAGGTGGAGTCCATCCCGACAGGGACGTCCATTTTTATGCCGATTTAATAAGAGAGATCAGGAAAATTCTTCCTGAGGTTCAAATCAAGGCGTTTACCGCCGTCGAGATAGATGCTATGTGCCGGTTTGCATCTATGGATATTAGGGAAGGGCTAAGTCTCTTAAAGGATGCAGGTCTGGTTTCCCTGCCGGGAGGTGGCGCCGAAATCTTTGATGAGGAACTTCGGGCCAAAATCTGTCCGGACAAAACAGATACCGAAGGATGGCTAAAGATCCACCGTACCGCACATCAATTGGGGATTCCAACCAACTCCACCATGCTTTACGGACTGATCGAAGATTATTCACACCGCATAGACCACCTATCACGCCTGCGAAATCTCCAGGACGAAACCGGTGGATTCAACGCATTCATTCCGCTGAAATTCAAACATTACAACAACAGATTTTCCCATATCGAGGAACAAACTACTGTGGAGGACCTAAGAAACTATGCCGTTTCACGCATATTCCTGGATAATATCCCTCACCTGAAAGCCTACTGGCCCATGATCGGGAGACAGGTAGCACAGCTCTCCCTTGCATTTGGCGTAGATGACCTCGATGGCACCATCGACGATACAACCAAAATTTATTCCATGGCTGGTTCTGAAGAACAGTCGCCGGTAGCTACGACTGACCAACTGATCGGCATGATACGAGGTGCTGGATTTACTCCAGTTGAAAGGGATACTTTGTACAATGTGATAAAAGTCTTCTAGATGTGACTAAAGTGACTAGAGTGACTAAAGTACTTCGCTACAACGAGATATTGTTCGGAAATCATAACTTTAGGCACTCTAGTCACTTTAGTTCACATTAGGCACTTTCTGATAGAAAATACCTAAATTTACGCATCAATTCATATCGTCTGTTCATGCATCTTAAGGAATTCATCCTCAGTAAGATTTTAAGAAAACATGTGGCGGCAGCGCTTCTGCTGACCATTGTATTGCTTTGGCTGACCATGCTGATCCTTTCTTTCTATACCCACAGGGGAGAAAGTCTGGCCATCCCGGATTTTACAGGAATGACAATGAATGAAGCCAGACAAGTCGCAAAGAAAATGAACCTTCGGTTTGAATTGGAGGATTCAGTATACAAGGCGGACCGGAAAGCCGGGACCATCCTGATGCAAAAGCCGGGCGCCGGACACAAGATCAAGTCGGGCAGAATGATCTACTTGACATTGGTCTCCTCTGTCCCGGGTCAGGAGGAGGTTCCAAAAGTAACCGATATCTCCCTGCGTCAGGCAAGGGTATTGCTCGAATCCAAAGGATTTGCTATAGGTAAGGTCGAATTTATTCCCTCAGAGTTCAATGATCTGGTGCTTGAGCAAAAATGCAAAGGCGTTACGGTTTTACCGGGATCCCGCCTGGATAATGGGGCAACAATCGATCTGGTGGTCGGACAGAATGGCGGCAGCTTTGAGACATCAGTCCCTGATTTCACTGGATTGACCATGGCTGAAGTTTTGACATTATTGAAATTCAAGCAATTACAATCAGGAACAATCAGCTATGATGCCTCAGTAAAAAATCAATCAGACTCTATGGCAGCAAGGGTAATCAGCCAATTTCCATTGGCAGACTCGACCATATTCATCCCGGCAGGTAGCGCCGTAAACCTTAACCTTTCCCTGGGTGCGAAGGAATAACCCGGGATCCAATATTTCATGAGCCAACAAGACGATTCCATTTTTGATGACAGTGAACTTTCGGAAGAGAACGAAGAGTTAGCCGGACAGTTTGAACATCACCGTTTCGTCGCCGATCCGGGACAGGGGTTGATGCGTGTCGACAAATTCCTCTCCAACCGCATTCTGGGTACCTCACGTAACCGTATCCAGATGGCTGCCGAAGCCGAAAGCATCCTGGTTAATGGAAAACCTGTGAAATCGAATTACAGGGTGAAACCCAATGATGAGGTGACAGTGGTGATGGATTACCCCCGCAGAGAGTTGAAAATCATTCCGGAAGATATCCCATTGAATATCGTTTACGAAGATGAAGAGTTACTGGTAGTCAACAAACCTCCTGGCCTGGTGGTGCATCCCGGTCACGGAAACTACAGTGGCACCCTAGTCAATGCTTTGGCATTCAGGTTTTTGGGACTTCCATTGTATGGGGGTGATGACCCGCGCCCGGGACTGGTACACCGGATTGATAAAAATACCTCAGGATTGTTGCTCGTTGCAAAAACTGAGCATGCAAAGCTAAATCTGGCCATGCAATTTTTCATGAAAACCACACAACGGCAATATGTTGCCCTGGTATGGGGAAACCTTGCATCAGATTCAGGCACCATTGAAGGGAATATCGGACGAAGCGCCAGGGACAGACAGGTATTCACTGTTTATCCCAACGGTGATCATGGCAAGCCTGCTGTAACCCATTACAGGGTGCTTGAAAGGCTTGGGTATGTCAATCTTGTGGAGTGTGTCCTGGAGACCGGACGCACACACCAGATAAGGGTTCACATGAAAGAGATTGGTCATCCGCTTTTCAATGATGAAGTCTACGGTGGAAACAAAATTTTGAAAGGAACGACTTTTACAAAATACAAGCAATTTGTGGAAAATTGTTTTACGTTACTTCCCCGTCAGGCATTACATGCCAAAACACTGGGATTTATACATCCAACAACCCACCATGAGATGATTTTCGATTCCGAACTACCGGAAGATATGCAGGCTTGCATTGAGAAATGGAGGAATTACTTGACAAATCGTGAGGATAAAGGATAAAGGATAAAGGATAAAGGATAAAGGATAAAGTAAAAAGGATAATGTGGGCATTTGAGCAGGAATTTGAAATGAGGATGTGAATAAAAAATTAAAATAATTTCAGGATTTTAGATTGTGGCGCTCTTACTTTATCCTTTATCCTTTTAACTTTATCCTTTGTTATTGTGCAACAAAAATACCAATAATGCAATTATGACTAAAAAAAACATCGCCATTGTAGCCGGCGGAGATTCTTCTGAATATGTTGTCTCAGTTCGGAGTAGCGCCAATGTATTTAGCGCCATTGACCGTAAAAAATTTACTCCCTGGCTGATATCGATCCGTAATGGAAGCTGGAATGTTTTGGAGAATGAAGTGGAGATTGCCCCGATTGACAAAAGCGATTTTTCTTTTTTACTCAACGGGAAAAAGGTACAAATCGAATATGCTTACATCATGATCCACGGCACGCCCGGAGAAGACGGCAATCTGCAGGGCTATTTTGAAATGCTCGGAATTCCTTACTCCTCATGTGGCGTTCAATCCTCTGCGCTCACTTTCAACAAAAATTTCACCAATAAATATCTCCAATCGTACGGAATTCTAATGGCCAGATCGATTCGCCTGGTTTTGGATGAAAAGCTAAACCCTGGTGAAGTTGTTAAAGAGCTGGGACTGCCGCTGTTTGTGAAACCCAGCGCCGGAGGCTCGAGCTTTGGCGTTACAAAAGTGAAAGCAGTGGAGGAGTTGTCAGGTGCTGTTGAGAAGGCCTTCAATGAGAGTCCTGAGGTACTGATCGAGCAGTATATTGACGGTAAAGAATTTACCTGCGGAGTCGTTAAAATTGGGGACAAAAAGATTGTTCTCCCGGTAACCGAGGTAATTCCAAAAAATGAATTTTTCGATTACGAAGCGAAATATACGCCTGGAATGGCAGAAGAGATTACCCCTGCCAGGATCAGTGAAGCGCTAACATTGAAAGTGCAGGCGCTCTCCTCAGAAATTTACGACCTCTGCAACTGCAAAGGGATTGTTAGGGTCGATTACATCCTGAAAGACCAGACATTCTTTTTTTTGGAAGTTAACACCGTACCCGGAATGACGGCTACAAGTTTTATCCCGCAACAAATTAAAGCGGCCGGGTTGAATTTGACAGATTTGCTGACTGAGATCATTCAGGACAATTTAAAAAAGTGAAAAACACCGAACTTTACTTTTAGCAACTGTTTAAAATTTGTTTTTTGTCCTGTTAGGGATATAATGTCGGTAGAATCAAGGAAACTCCTGCAGAGTTTATATGCATTTGCGCCTTCTTTTCCTTCTGTTGAAACCGGAGGTTATTCGCAGCCAACTCCTGTGGAGTTCTATAAACAAACGACATTGAACTATTTTTTACTAAATTTCCACCTATGTTCATAACTGTGGTTAATAAGTCTGTTGGTAATTTTTCAACCCTTTGATTCAGGCTGGAATAATGGCAAAAAATCAAAATTCGATATAAATGACGGTTTTTGCCATCTGCTCACTACCTTTGAAAAAGTAGATTAAGAACTAACAATCCCTGATTATTAACGTATTATGGCCGAAGCGCAGAACAATTACCGAAACAAGAAGCAGCCATCCACCACCATTGAACAATTGAATGCCTATTATGGCAAAGTTCCTCCACAAGCAATTGAGGTCGAAGAGGCTGTGTTGGGAGCTTTGATGCTGGAGAAAGATGCCTACCATACCGTACAGGCAATTCTAAGACCGGAAAGCTTTTACAAAGAGGAGCACAAAAAGATTTTCAATGCCATCAAGGAGTTGGCAGCGAAGGAGAAGCCCATCGACTTACTTGTGGTCACGCAAGCATTGAAGAATCGCGGAGAGCTGGACGAAGTTGGCGGGCCGCTTTACATTACCCAATTGACCAGCAGGGTAGCCTCAGCTGCCCATATTGAGTTTCATGCACGGATCATTGCCCAAAAATACATCCAGCGCGAACTGATTCTGATCTCCTCAGAGATCCAGAGCAAGTCGTACGAGGATGCCATGGAGCTTAACGACCTGATCGATTTTGCCGAGTCCTCACTTTTCAGGGTTACCGAAGGGAATATCACCAAAGAGTCTCAACCCATCAAACCACTGCTGCAAAGGGCCGTCGAACAGATAGAAATCAACTCAAAGAAACCCGATGGATTGAGCGGGATCGCATCAGGATTTTCCAAACTTGATCAAATCACCTCGGGTTGGCAAAAGACAGACCTGATCATCATTGCTGCCCGTCCTGCCATGGGAAAAACAGCCTTTGTCTTGACCATGGCGCGTAACATGGCTGCCATACATAAGACTCCAGTTGCTGTCTTCTCGCTGGAGATGTCATCCTTACAATTGGTTAACCGTTTGATTTCTGCCGAAACAGAACTCGGCTCAGACAAAATAAAAAGTGGCAGACTGGAGAACTGGGAGTGGGAAGTATTCAACAGAAAACTTAAGAACCTTGAGGAGGCTCCCCTTTTTATCGACGACACGCCTGCACTCTCAATTTTTGAATTCCGTGCCAAATGTCGCAGGTTGAAGATGCAGTACAACATCGGGATCATCATCGTCGATTACCTGCAGCTGATGACCGCTGGTGGTGATATTCGCGGTAACCGCGAGCAGGAGGTCAGTACGATCTCACGTAACCTGAAGGCCATCGCCAAAGAGATTGATGTTCCGATCATCGCACTTTCCCAGTT
>JBBIUJ010000138.1:0-10393 GCA_037440345.1 Prolixibacter sp. | reverse complement strand
GGAGGAGCTAAAAAATATATTTTCCATCAAATGTCTTTGGCTGCCGGCAAAGATAAAGGAGCAGTTTTTACATTTCTGGATCTGGGTCCGTAAGTTTGCTTCAATATTTTTCTCGGGATATCTGCTGATTTGCTGAAATTCGTCTATCGCTACAATGCAACGTTTATTGGATGATTCAAGATATTTGAATATTTCATCCAGTGTGATTTCAGCTTCGCGAATTTCTCCAATGCCAATATCAAAGGTCGGTGCACCGGAATGAGGGTCTAATTTAAATGCCGGACGAAGTGAACTGATAATGCTGAAAAAAGATTCTACAAAATGCTTTCCTTTTGGTTTTAGCGTATCAAAGATCTCTTTCCCCAGCTTATAAACCAATTCCCTTAAATTACTTGTGGCATATATATCAATGAAAAAAGTGTGGTAAATGGGTGCAACCTCCTTGGAGTGGAAACAATGTTCAATCAATCCGGTCTTTCCCATTCGACGGGGAGAGATAATGGCCAGATTATTGCCATTTGTCAAAGTCCGGATGACTACTTTACTCTCCTGAACCCTGTCGCAAAAATAGGCCTCCGACACATATCCACCTGTTGTAAAAGGGTTTTTAATGGCTTTCATTAGTTTATATTCTGTTTTTTAACGGCCAAATGGAAAAGCATGATTGGTGAATTTATGTTCTTTTCGGTTGATGACTATGCAATTATGGCTATTCTATGGTAATGAAGTTTACAAATATAATTATTAAATTTAGATTATCAAAATGCAATTATTAAAATATAATTATTGAAAAATGATTATTAAAAAATAATAATTTGATTGTGATCATGTATCGGTTTATGAAATTACAATAGGGTTTGTTGGGATTATTACAGAGCTACTGTTTCTGGTGGAAGAGCAAAAAGAAAAGTTGATCCGATTGGAAATTAAGATCTTTTGTTAACTTGCATACCAATACATTCCTCCGCCAGTTCTCTCCGTTATGGAGCCTGTAAATTAGCTGCTAATATTAATTGCTTAATTATCAACTTTATGAAAAATTTTATGAAAAAATTTCGTCTGTCTTCGGCCTTCAAGGCATTGGTTTTAATTGCTTTTGCCATTCTCCTGGTTCACCCAATTACTTCAGCAGCCGGCAACAAAGGCTCTAAATTTGGCGGAGTACAGGTCGGAACCATCACATACAGTTACCGGAGCATGCCGGATCAGACGCTGAATGCTGTATTGAACTATGTGGATCAGTCAGGTTTAAGCTCAGTGGAATTGATGGGGGATGTAGCCGAGCGTTTTGCCGGGATTCCCGCCTCCAAGGATCCGGTAGTCATACGCAACTGGCGCACCACAGTATCAATGGACAAGTTCAAAGAGATTAAAAGGCTGTTCAAATCCAAAGGAGTTAAAATCAATATCTTGAAATTGGGGGATAAAAGTTGGTCGGACGCAGAAATTGATTATGCTTTTAATGCCTGCAAAGCGGTGGGTGCAGTAGGAATAAGTATGGAAATTTCGGAGGAGCAAGCCAAACGAATGGAACCCTTTGCTGAAAAGCACAAATTATACGTGATTTTTCACAATCATGGTCAACCGGGTGATCCCAACTTTAGTTTCGATAAGGTTTTGGCCCTCGGATCCATGCTGAGGTTAAACTTCGATGCAGGCCACTATTTTGGAGCAACAGGATTGAACCCTTGCGGATTGGTTGAGCGGCTTCACGATCGCATTGTAAGCATTCATATCAAAGATAAAACCGGGCCTAAAGCGGCAGATCCCAACAAGAATCAAGCATTCGGAAAAGGGGAAACCCCTGTTGTAGAAATGCTGCAATTGATTCAAAAGAACAAATGGCCGATTACCTGCGATATTGAACTGGAATATGCAGTTCCTGCTGAATCTGATGCTGTTAAGGAGGTTGTCAAGTGCGTGGCCTATTGCAAAGCTGCATTGGTTAAGAAATAGTTGAAAATTTTATATATTAATGAGCAACAGGATTTTATGAGAATCAGGAAATTATTTTTGTCACTTTTGTTCCTCGGATTTCTTTTTGACGGGCAATTAACGGCCCAGCCTAACAAACCCATCATCGTTTCGGTCGATAAACCTGTGGCACCCATTCAGTCTACCATGTGGGGGATATTTTTCGAGGATATCAACTTTGCAGCCGATGGTGGAATCTATGCAGAGCTGGTCAAAAACCGGTCCTTCGAATTTGCCAAACCACTCATGGGATGGAAAATACTGAAAAAAGATGCATCTGAAGGTGTACTGATCCTCAACCGCAATGAAACAAATAGCGCCAATCCGCGGTTTGCCCGGATTAATAAAAGCGTTGCCGATGAAAATTTTGGATTGGAGAACGAAGGTTTTCGCGGGATGGGAATTAAAAAAGGAATGACTTATCACTTCTCCTTGCTTGCCAGAAATCTGAAAGGCAATCCATTAAAATTGAGGATCGAACTGGTAAATTCCAAAGGTGAAAATATTGGTGCCACTACGCTTGCGCCTGAAGCGGGCGATTGGAAAAGATACCATGTCAGCTTTACTGCTTCTGCTACGGAACCGAAAGCCTCAATCGATCTTTGGTTCGAAGGGACAGGGACTCTTGATATCGACATGGTTTCACTCTTCCCGGATGACACCTGGAAAAATCGACCAGGTGGTCTACGTGCTGATTTGGTGCAGTTGCTGGCAGATCTGAAACCCGGATTTATCCGTTTCCCGGGGGGGTGTATTGTTGAGGGCTTCGAATTGGCGACCCGTTACCAGTGGAAGAAAACGATCGGAAATGTGGAAGATCGTCAGACCAGTATTAACCGCTGGAATACGGAGTTCAAACATAGACTCACCCCGGATTATTACCAGTCGTTTGGATTGGGTTTTTTCGAATATTTTCAATTGGCGGAAGATATTGGTGCGGAACCGCTCCCAATTTTGAGCTGCGGAATGGCCTGCCAGTATAATTCGGCAGAGGTGGTACCAATGGATCAACTGGAACCTTATATCCAGGATGCGCTGGACCTGATCGAATTTGCCAATGGCCCGAAAGATTCAAAATGGGGGAAAATTCGTGTGCAAATGGGCCATCCAGCTCCCTTTAACCTTAAAATGATGGGAGTTGGGAATGAGCAATGGGGAGCGCAGTACATTGAGCGTTACGAAGCCTTTGTGAAAAGGTTGAAGGAAAAACATCCGGAGATTACCCTGGTTTCAGGAACCGGACCCTCCCCTAACGGGAAATTCTTTGATTTTGCTGCTAGGGAACTCACCCGTTTGAAGGCTGAAATTGTAGATGAACACTATTATGCCAGTCCGGAATGGTTTTTCAAAAATGCCAAGCGCTACGATAGTTACGACCGCAAAGGCTACAAAATATTTGCCGGTGAATATGCGGCCCAGAGTATATCCGGGGCAAATCCAGACAACAAAAACAACTGGAGATGTGCCCTTGCCGAGGCAGCCTTCATGACCGGACTTGAACGCAATGCTGAGGTAGTTAACCTTTGCTCGTACGCTCCGCTCTTTGCCCATGTTGATGGTTGGCAGTGGACACCTGATCTGATCTGGTTCGACAATTTGAACGCTTACGGAACACCCAATTACTACGTTCAGAAACTATTTTCCAACAACAAGGGAACTCAGGTATTGCCGATCATGCTTGAGAACCAGCCTCTGATAGGGCAGAATGGGTTGTATGCCTCTGCTGCCTTGGATCAAAAATCGAATGAAGTGATACTGAAACTGGTTAATGCCTCCGACAAGGTGCTCAACCAAACTGTTGACCTGAATGTAAAAAAGCGCATCAATCCCAAAGCATCAGTGACAATCCTGAAAAGTGACTCACCCGAATCGGTTAACTCTTTATATCAACCTAGGCTAATCAGTCCGGTTGAGCAGGAGATAGCAGTGAAGGGGAAATCAGTGCAAGCAGTTCTCGCACCCAACTCATTATCAGTTTACAGGATTAAGCTGGCCAAATAGAATTGATGCTGTGGATTTCAAATTTTGGAATTTATTTGCTAAATGATTGATTGCCAATTTGAAAATATATTTGCAAAAAGGATGAAATAGCCACTTTTTCACCATAATGCCTGTAACAACCGGTCCTTCTTTTGTTTACATTTGATAGTGTTTTAATTGAATGTAACCAAATCACTCTGCCATGAGTATTCTTCACGATCTCCATGAGCTTGTGGGTGCGAATGTTATCTCTTCGGAAACCGCACACCAAATTTCAGACTATTACCAAAAAAGGCAAGCGAATTCGCTGGGGGGCAAAAACAAACAATTGTTGCTTTTCGGTATTCTTGGGGCATTTCTTGTAGGCATCGGTCTGCTGTTTATCGTTGCCAATCAGTGGGAAGAACTTCCCAGAAGTGTAAAAACAGCCTGTGCTTTTTTGTTGCTGATCGTCCCCCAACTACTCTGTTTTTTTGCGATGTACAAAAAGTCTGACAAGGTGGTATGGCGCGAGAGTACTGCCTTGATTCTATTCTTTGCGGTTTGCGCCAACATCTCCCTGGTCAGTCAAATCTACCACATCAACGGTGATGCCAGTAGTTTTATCTTCACATGGATGATGCTGACAGTTCCTTTGGTTTATATCATGAATTCTTCGGCGGTCGCCATTGGCTACCTTATCGGAATCCTTTCATACAGTTTTGCCGTGCGTTTTGACGGAAATGCTTTGTTGAGTGATCATCTTACATGGCTTCTTTTCCTGGTGCCAATGCCCCATTATTTCAGACTGATCAGGAGTTCTTCCGATAGTCCGCTAACAAAATTGCTACACTGGGTGGTACCGGCAGTCCTGACATTAAACCTTGGAACCATCATTTCCAATTATGGGGAGTTGATGCCTCCGGTATACTTTACTTTGTTTGGGATTTTCTATTTTCTCGGCAGTGGAAACTATTTTCGCAACCGAACTCCTGAGCAAAACGGCTACCTGATCATTGGTACACTTGGCTCCATCATTACGCTGATTGTTATGTCCTTCAAATCGAGCTGGGAAAAAATTTCATCCCTACCGCATCCTTTTGGGACCCTTTCAACTGCTCCGGAGTTTATAGCCTTTATTTTGTTATTTGCCCTTGCCTCGGGCATACTTTATCACGAAATCAGCAGCCGCGGCCTTGCAGGACTCAGGATCATGGAGGTGGCCTGGGTCTTGTTCCTTCTCATTTTTCTTCTCGGATTCTTCACAACTTTATCGGTCTTTCTGATCAATATTGCCGTCTTCGCAACGGGTGTGATGATGATCAGGGAGGGTGCCGGGAAAAATAACCTCAGTACGTTGAACTCAGGGATGATCGTTATCACCATTCTGCTGATTTGTAGATCCTTTGATATTGATCTGACCTATGTCGTCAAAGGTCTGATGTTTGTTGGAGTTGGTATCGGATTTTTTATTACCAACTGGTGGATGCTTAAAAAACAGAGAAAAAATGAAGACCAATAAATTGGTGTTTGTTGCATTTGCCGTGGTAGCCATGGCGCAACTTTTTGTTCCCGGATGGATGATCAGTACCATGGCTGATATTGCCAAAACCGGCAATGAGTTTGTCTTTAAAGTCAGGCACAATCGTACAGGAGCTTCTTTAAATGGGAATTATGTTTGGCTCAATTTCGAAGCAAATAAATTTAAAGTAACCGACAAAAAAGAGTGGGACAACAACCAGGGTGTTTTTGTCATCTTTGACAAAGACAGTCAGGGTTTTGCAAGAGTTCATGCAGTATCTAAAGTAAAACCTGTCGACAGCAGGGATTGGGTGAAGGCCAGGGCCTTCCTGAACAACAGAGATTCCAGCTTTCTCAGACTAAACTACCCTTTTAGCAACTTTTATGTTCCGGATGTAAGCACAAGGGAGGCAGAAAAGAAATTCAATGAAACGATCAATGACTCAACAAGAACCATTACCCTTAAAATAAATATCCGTGAAAACCAGTTTCTCGCCGGAGAGCTGATGGTAGACAGCATGAAGTACAGTGAATTTGTGAAAAAGTTAGAAAAGAAATAAGGGTAAACACTGGTATTGAATCCCCATGATGATATTTTTATGGGCAGATTACGTAGATTTGTCTGGGTACAAAAAATTATTTTTGTTCCCAGACCTATGAGTTAATCACAAATAAGTATAAAAATGAGAAAGTCAATTGTTTTGGTTACTCTTTTCGTTTACGTATTATCTGTTAATGCCCAATTTATGAAAGCAAAAGCCCCTATAGCCGCCAAGAAAGAGCATTGGCGCACCCTCCATGGAGACAAAGTACTGGATAACTACTACTGGATGTACGATTTTTTTGGAAAAGGACCGGACAGTACAAAGGTGGTGGATTATCTGAAAGCCGAGAACAGCTACCTGGATAACGTTATGCAAGGGACAAAACAATTCCAGGCAGATCTCTTTACAGAAATGAAAAACAGGATCAAGGAGAAAGACCAGAGTGTTCCGGTATTTAAAAATGGATATTTCTACTATTCCAGGACTGAAGATGGCAAGCAGTATTACAAATATTGCCGGAAAAAAGGAAACCTGACTGCGGCAGAAGAGATTCTTCTGGATGTCGACAAGATGGCCGAAGGTCATGCCTATTATGCTGCTTCCGGTTTTGACATCAGTGAAGACAACCGTTACCTGGCTTTTGGGGTTGATCTGGTGAGTCGCAGACAATACACCATCCACATCAAGGATCTTCAGACAGGAGAGATACTGAATGATGCCATTGAAAACACGCAGGGAGACCCCTGCTGGGCCAACGACAACAAAACAATCTTTTATACTTCGAAAAATCCGGCCACGCTTCTGTCTGAAAAAATAATGCGGCATACCAAGGGAAAGGATACCAAAACGGATGCTTTGGTTTATGAGGAAAAGGACAAGAGCAACTACATCAGTGTTGGAAAGAGCAAAAACAACAGGTATATTTTCATTGTTTCGACGGCCACCCTGTCTTCGGAATATAGAATGGTGGATGCCGCCAAGCCTTCCGATATTTTCAAAACCTTTGCTCCAAGGATGAAGGATGTTTTGTACGATATCATTCCTCTGGCCGACCGCTTCCTGATACTTACCAACAAGGATGACGCGAAGAATTTCAAACTCATGGAATGTCCACTGGACCAGACATCTGAAGCTTCCTGGAAAGAGGTAATTCCAGTACGTCCGGATGTTTTGCTTCAAAGTGTCGAAGAGTTCAAGGATTTCATCGTTATCAACGAACGCAAAGATGGATTGGTAAAACTTAGGGTCAGAAGTTTGAGGGATCAGTCGGAACATTACCTCGATTTCGGCGAGCCTGCCTATTCTGCTAATTTCGGCGCCAATCCCGAGTACAACAGCACGATCCTCAGGTATGGTTATACTTCATTAACAACGCCCTCCTCCACATTCGACTACAACATGGTGACCAAAGAAAAAACATTAAAGAAACAACAGGAGGTGTTGGGAGGCTACGATCCCAAAGAGTATATCACAGAACGGCTCTATGCTACCGCGAAAGACGGGACCAGGGTTCCCATTTCATTGGTCTACAAAAAGGGATTTAAGAAAGATGGCAAAGCTCCCTTGCTTTTGTACGCGTACGGAAGCTATGGCTCCAGCATGGATGCAAGTTTCGGCAGTACCCGTTTGAGCCTGCTCAACAGGGGATTCGTCTATGCCATCGCGCATGTCCGCGGTGGACAGGAGATGGGCCGTCTTTGGTATGAAAACGGGAAGCTGATGAAGAAGATCAACACCTTCACCGACTTTATCGATTGTGGCGAATTCCTGGTAAGGGAGAAATATACCAGCAAGGAGCATCTTTATGCCCAGGGAGGAAGCGCCGGCGGACTGCTGATGGGTGCAGTGGTTAACATGGCCCCCGGGCTGTGGCACGGGGTGATTGCGCAGGTTCCATTTGTGGATGTGGTGAATACAATGCTGGATGAGAATATTCCATTGACTACAAATGAGTTCGACGAATGGGGCAACCCCAAGGAGAAGGAGGCCTATTTCTACATGAAAAGCTATTCCCCCTACGAAAATGTGGAGAAGAAGAACTATCCGAATATGCTGGTCACAACCGGCTTACACGACAGTCAGGTGCAATATTTTGAGCCATCCAAATGGGTAGCCAAACTCCGGGACATGAAGACCGATCAGAACATGCTGCTGTTGCACACCAACATGGAATTTGGTCACGGCGGCGCCAGCGGGCGTTTCGATTACCTGAAAGACCTGGCGTTGAATTACGCGTTCCTGTTTACATTGGAGGGGATAAAGAAATAGAACATGGATACATTTGCGGAGCGGGTCATTGCATTCAACCAATCGCTTGATTTCACCGGATCGCTTCCGGCGGGAATCGGTATCATGAACCCGTTCAGGGAGAATGAACAGATATTGCCCGTCTCTTCCGCCTTTTACAGGAAGTATTACAGCGACAACCGCTCGCGTCATCTTATCCTGGGGATCAATCCGGGACGGTTTGGCGCCGGAGTAACTGGAATCCCCTTTACCGACACCAAGCGGCTGAAGGATCCGTGTGGCATCGACTATGACGGGAAGAGTACGCATGAGCCCTCCTCTGTCTTTGTTTACGAAGTCATCGAGGCGTATGGCGGTCCTGCAATGTTTTACAGTGATTTTTACATCAATTCCGTGTTCCCGCTGGGATTTGTCTCTCGTGACGGCTCGGGAAAGGAGAAAAACTACAATTATTACGACAGCAAAGAACTGACAGCAGCCGTGTATGATTTCGGTGTGGAAAGTCTCCGGCAACAACTTCGCATGGGAATCAACACAGACCGGTGCTATTGTTTCGGTACCGGAAAGAACGAGAGATTTATCCGGGCACTGAATGAAAAGTACCAGTTTTTCAAAGAGATTATCGCCCTTGAGCATCCCCGGTTTGTGATGCAGTACAAATCAAAATTCAAACAGGAATACATCGCCAAATACCTACAGGCATTTAGAAAAATTGGAGAAAGATGATTTCAGGCAACAATAATCAGCTTTTATCCGTTTTGCTTTTTGAGCATGACGAATTGATAGCCAGGATCATTGAGATTCTGAGGAAAGGCAGGGATTTGAGAACATCCCTGCAGCAAGTGTGCGACGCCTTTACAGAATGTATGGTGAAAGGGAATTCAGCTTGCGCCAGAATATCCTTTGGCAATCAAGCGTTTGTCAGTCAGGATTTTGAAGAAACACCTTTGTTTGTCCGGGGTGAATTTCATCTCTCAGAAGGGCAAAGTGGTTTTGTTGAACTATTTATCAGGGCCCAAAATAGGGCCGATTTAACAGCGGCAATTCTTGAGGAGGCTAACCGGACATTGGATAAGATTGTCCCGCTTCTTGTTGGCCTGATCTCTAAAATTCAGCTGGAAAGGTTGCAACACGAAAATACGGAACGCCTAAAAGAGCTTAAGGCCATCAACCAAACCACGCTCATCATCGAAGAGGGCAAGATGGTCGACGAAACATTGCAGGAGATATGTGATATCCTCCCTAAATCGTGGCAATATCCAAAGCATACGGTTGCAAGAATCCGTTTTGAGGGGAAAACATACAAGAGCACGAATTTTAAGGCAACGGAGTGGGGCCAATCAGAAAATTTCGTCACCATCGACAGCAAGAAGGGTACCATCGATATTTTTTACCTGAAACAATTTCCCAAAGAAGACGAAGGACCCTTTTTGAGAGAGGAGCGTAATCTTCTGATCAATATCGCCATGATGATAAGTGGTTACCTCAACAACAGCAAGGGGCGTGAAATAATTGACCGCAAGGGAACTATCATCCAGCCTATTCATCATTCGGACGACTTCAGAAATTCACTTACGAAGAGTAAAAAACCCCTTCAGTTGTACTTCAACCAACAGTCGATTGATAAGTACGTCTATTTGGATATGATGCGTTTTAAGATCAAACACATCCTGTTTGTTGCCACCTTGTACGATGCCTTTATCCTGGAGAGCGAGGATTCATTTTTTGAAAAATTCATGGGTGAAACCTACCAGTACAGCCTGTTTTCAGTACCTCGAATTACCGGGGTATCATCAGCGGAAGAGGCGCTTAGCCTATTGGAGACCTCCAATTTTGACCTGGTCATTCTGATGGCAGGGATGGACCGCGAGGCTCCGGTAATTTTGAGTGAACAGATTCGCGCCAGAAAGGAATCGCTTCCCATTTATCTGTTGTTGAACAAGAAAAGTGATCTCAAGTATTTCGAAGAGTTGGTGCCCACGATCCGGTCAGTCGACCAGCTATTTGTTTGGAATGGAGACTCCCTGATCCTTTTTGCCATTGTAAAATCGACCGAAGACAAGGTAAATGTCGAGAACGACACCAAGATTGGATTGGTACGGGTTATTCTGCTGATAGAAGATTCCCCATTGTATTATTCGAAATAC
>JBBIUJ010000137.1:0-10509 GCA_037440345.1 Prolixibacter sp. | reverse complement strand
AGCCAAAGTGATCGGCAAGCCACGCAGAGGCCGGTAACATGACGGCCAGCGCAAGCATATAGGCTGTCAGCACCCATTCGATGGTATCCAAGCCTACGCCAAAGGCCGACATCATCTTGGGCAATGCAACATTGATAATGGTTGCATCCAGAACAGCCATAAACGTGCCTATCATGATGTTAGCCAGAACAAACCACTTGTACAGATCGTGACTGGGATGCCACTTCGAATCGCGGTTTCTGATCAATCTTCTGATCTTGTGCGAAGGTGTCGCTACACGCATCATTTGTTTTTAAGGATTTTCACAACTACCGACATTCCGGGAATAATGGAGAGGTTTTTAATGTTCTCCCCACTATCAACACTGTCTATGGATATCTTAACAGGAACGCGTTGGGTCACTTTGGTGAAATTACCCGATGCATTGTTGGCCGGAATAAGAGAAAACTGTGAAGCGGTTGAAGATCCGATTGAAAATATTTTACCCTGAAACACCCTGTCGCCAAAGGCATCGATATTGAATTTAGCGAATTGATTGAGATGGATATCCGAAAGCTTTGTCTCTTCCAGATAAACCATTACCCATCGAAACCTTTTGCCTGCCAAAGAATAAACTGACTGGCCCGCCTGGACAATATCTCCTGCAAGCAGCCATCTCTTTGCAACAATACCGTCATAAGGAGCGTAAAGTCTGGTATTTTTCAACTGGGTATCAACCACATTGATTTGGGCATCCGCGAACCCAATCGCAGCATCCGCACTTTCTATTTGTGATCTTGACACTGCAAGTTGCGACCTGGCTGCATCCAATTGAGCCTTGGCTGTTTCATATGCCTTCTTCAGGTGATCAAATTGCTCTTTCGTAATCACATCGCCTGAAACCTGCAGCTTCGCCCGTTCAAAGTCTTCTTTTGCCTTTTCTAAACCGACCTCAAAGACTTTGATATTTTCGGTATCATATTTCAGTTTGGCCTTTACCTGTTCCTTCTGCGTGTTTGCCTGTACGAGCAATGCCAATGTCTGCCGTTTCTGGGCCAACAGATCCAGACTGTCAAGTTCTACCAAAAGGCTGTTCTGCTTTACAGTATCCCCTTCAATGGCATGAAGGCGGGCAATTCTCCCCAAAATTTTAGCACCTACCTGTACATTGTCGGCCTCAATATGTGCATCATCGGTAGAGATGTACATTACGTAATCCCGGTACAAATACCAGGATCCAATACCAATTAATATGACGATGAGAATGAGTGGAATGTAAATTTTTACACTGCTATTTGCTTTTTCAGTTTGAGCCATTTTCGCCGAATTAAATCTATTAACCAAATATTATTGAGAAACTCAGCGAATTTAGTCGATTTACCTTTAACTAATCAGAAATCTATGTCAATAAATTAATAAGAGATTCGAATGTACGAACAGATTGCACGTATCAATTTTACCGCCGAAAGTAATTGTCATAAAATAGAAGGCCTGACCAATCTCCGAATTATCGAGCCGGTTTTTTCCTATTTGTTTTTTTTTATTCCCAAAGAACCCTATCTTTACAATACTTAACCATCAAATCTGTTAACAAAGATTCAAACCTGAATTTAATAAAGACATTCCGTGTTTCCGGTCATTATCTATTTATTGTTTAATTAATTCTCTTGATTATGAAAAAGGTTTTTTTTGCATCAATGATTTTATTGCTAACTGCTTTCTGCGGTTACAATGCAACTGCCTCGAATTACACTGCAAATGACAATCAGATTGATGAGATGTTTGCCAAAGCCCCCGAGACAGTCAATCCTGCTTTCGCCAGCCTTTCTTCTGCCAGTTCCTTATCAACTCCGGCGGGCAGTGCAAAAAGTGCACCAGTAGCTATTATACTTGATTTTTTCCTTGGTGGCCTGGGTATTCACCGGTTCTATCTTGGAACTGAAGTACTTACCGGAATAGGATACATTCTTACATTTGGAGGGATCTTCGGAATTGTTCCTTTAGTCGACTTTATAGTACTGATTATCAATATGGATAATATCTCGCCATATGTCAACAATCCTAAATTCTTCATGTGGGCTAAATAGGTAAAGAGTTATGTCATCTTATCCCGGAGTTAGGTCATGATATTTTTTTTATTTCCTGACTCCGGGATAATTACAAAATCCATCTAGAAACATGAATCCGGGAAAAGCATTGATAGTTAAGCTTTTAATTTTACTACTTCCACTTAACCTGTTGGCCCAGGAAAAAGATCGTGTGAGTGTAAGTCAGGAGACGCAGGTGCTCAGCAAGTGTTCCAAAAGCATTTTCAAATCAGATATATATTACGATAAAGAGAAAGATGTTGTGGTTGTTCATCATACCTACCCGGCCGAGTTTATAAAAATCTCCAACCGACTTGGGGAATTGAAAATATATTTCCCATCTACCAATTCGGTTTCGGTCAAGCAAAGTGAATCATTCTCTACTACAAATGATCTATTGTATTATTTCGTTAATAATTTGGTTAATGACCTTGGGCTTTCAAAGGAAGGATTTATACTTGCCTCTACTAACCGTGAAAACGGATTGACAATTACAGAATGGCAGGCTCCTTCCAGCATTAAAGCTGTTAGCAGAATAAAAATGGCCTTCAAGGATTTTGCTCCCATTTACGCCGAATACATTGGTACTAAAGGTAAAATAGTTAAGAAGATCTATTACGGTAAATATACTGATTTTCAAACATTCAGACTGCCCATGAGAATCACGGAAGTAACATTTGAAAACAAAAAAGATTCGACGATCAGGTTATCTGTGTTCTCAAACGTCAAAACCAAAGATTTCTCGGAAAAAAATTATTTCGATTTCAAAGTTCCTGATGATGCGAAGATTACAGATTAAAATAGTTCTGTTTTGCTTGTTGACTTTGATAATACCATCATGTTTTTCCCAAACTAATAGATTAAAGTCAGATATTGAATCCCTGAATTTGCATTTGAGACAACAACTTCCGGTTTCAGAAAAGAGATTATGGATTTACAGTAATGAACCCTTTTCCTTTAAAAAATGCAATCCAGTGGGGCTAATCATTGGAGGTTCCTTGTATGTTTACCAGAATATATTTTACAGGAACATTGAAGCCGATTGTCTTTTTACTCCTAATTGCCCTGAATTTTCCAGGAAAGCTTTGAAAGAGAAAGGTCTAATCAAGGGAACGATTATGACGATTGACCGTCTCAGCAGATGCAATAGAATTGCAGGTCAGGATTTTCGACATATGTCACCTGACCCGCTAACCCATCGTTTTTTTGATCCTGTCACACGATATGTAAAAGATCCGGTTCATTATGCGGAATAGGATTATCCCAAAATTAAAGAGCGCGCTGATCATTTTTTTTCTGTTTATAGCATCAGTTTCCTTTGCACAAACGCCATCAGGTTGCGATCTTAAATTTGTGGGTCATCTCGTCTTGACTGGGAATTTTAAAGAGGCGCTTCATCTTTTGGACTCGACTGATTGTCATTTGTTGCAATCGAATGACAGTGCAAATTATTTGCGGGGTTGGAGCCTGTATTCCCTTCAACGCCTCCAAAGATCTTCAGAATACTTTTTAAAAGTTTCCGAAAGATCAAGCCTTTACGCCAAATCACACTTTTTCGCTGCCTATAACTATGCGCATCTGGGTGATTACCAACTTGCTTTAAATACGCTTTCAACTGCCGATGAGAACAATGCCGGGTACCAATCCCTTGGTAGTTTTGAAAAGGCTGGCATTTGCCTGCTCATGAGAGATACAGCAGGCTACAGAAAATCATTTTTTAAAGCAGACAGAAAGCTTTACGAGCTATCCAAATCTTACGACAATCTTGAAAAGGTTGCTAATGATCTCATATACCACAAAAAAAAATCGCCATTTCTAGCAGCTCTATTTTCAGGTGTAATTCCGGGATCGGGTAAATTCTATTCCGGCAGAAAAGGTGAATCAATATCAGCTTTTATCGCAACTGCAGGATTAGGATTTGTTACATTTGAGAATCAAAGGAAAAGAGGCTGGAACAATTTTGCAACAATAGCATTTGGAACTGCCTTTGCATTATCCTATGCATCAAATATCTATGGAGCAGTCTTGTCGGCTCGTTTGGTCGAAATTGAATACCAAAACAATGTTAAGAATTCGATACTTTTCAATCTTCATATTCCTTTGCGCAATACTTTCGACAAATAGAATTGTTGCATCAGACCCTTATTCAAATGCCTTAAAAATATTTTCGAAGGGGGACTATTTTGTTGCGTCAATCGAGTTCGAGAGAGCGATATTTTATGAAACCGATAACAATAGGGTGAACAACTCTAAGTATTACAAAGCCCTTTGTTACAAATCCCTCGGTGAGACTAAAAGGGCATTGGATGTTCTGAATGAAATAAATATTGCCAAAACTCCTGATACCCTGTTTGCTATGATACGTTATGAACAGGCTATGTGCAATTTTCTTGATAACAATCCCGGTCAATCATTGTGGAACCTTGAGGACATACGTACGAGGATTCCGGACTCATTGAAGACAATAAACATCATTCCCCTAAATATCCTGTGTTTAAACTCGTTAAGAAAATGGGATGATGCGATGAACCTCTGGAAATATTTTGTTGATCATTCAGATTTGGATGATTCTGCCAGGATGGCTGTCAATGTCGAAATCATGCGATTGTACGATAAAAGAAGCCTTCCAAAATACCGGTCACCCCGAAAAGCCGAGGTACTCTCCAGGTTTATTCCCGGGACAGGTCAAATCTACGCAGGAAAATTTCTTGAAGGTTGTTCAAATTTCATCATGAATGCAGGCCTTCTGGGGTTCTCCCTCTATGAATTTTCTTTAAAATTCTATTTTACCGGTTATCTGGTTGGGTTGACCAGTTTAAACAAGGTCTATCATAGCGGGATTCACAGGGCCAATATTCTGGCTAATGACATGAATAAGACCTCAATGACTAAATTCAATATCCGTACAACTAACCTAATGATGAAGCTGGAAAATTAATCTTTAACACAAAGGAAGGACTAAAAAAAGTTCCGCAAAAATGAAATTAGAGTTGAAAATGACAACTTTACCAAACTTAATCTTTTGGGCTCATTACTTCACAGTAACAGTTAGAACAGACATTGCATTTAGGTTGTTTGTTTGAATGAAATTGGGATGAAAGCCAAAGGCTGTCGTCAATTCCTTTTGGGTATCAGGCGTCCATAATTCGACAATTAATCCATTACTTTTGGCTCTGTTTACTTCAGCGACGGTTAAGGTTGGTTCTGAAAAAATAGTACTAACACCATCATATCCAAGGGCCAGCGCATCATCAATCTGTTTTGGGAACGTGACTTCTTTAATCAGGCATACCTTGATCCCGGAAATAAGTTTATGAATTTTTGTACAAAAAGTGGCATCATACACTTCAAGCATGATCTTTCCTGGAACCGCCACCGAAGGAATAATTTTTGCCAGATTATCGGCAAATTTGGCAAGGTAGAGCGCCTCACCTCCTATTGCCGGTTTATTCATGCTATCGGCAGGGAAATCCAGTTTAATGTGGAGTGACATGTAAAATGGGGTGCTTGCCTGATGCCAGTAATTGATTATTTCGCTTAACCTGTATATCCGATCCTGGGCTTTCGCGCTGCAGATCGAAAATTTTGCAATTTCAGCGTCAGTTGATAATATTATCGTCTTGTGTGCGATGGCATTGCATGAAGTTGTTGCAATATCAGAATCATGAAATACCCAGATCGTTCCGTCCAGGCTCATTTGCATATCAACTTCAATTCCGGTCAAGGTTTTTAAGCCGTTTTGGATTGCGTGAATGGTATTTTCGACGGTCGAAGGATTGACGGTACTGTTACCTCCACCCTTGTGTCCCAGAAACTGAATGTCTGTTAGCACCGGGCGAGTTGAAATATTATCCTTTTTACATTGGCTTAAAAGAACCAAAATTGCTGATGCCTGAATAAGATATTTAAACTTGAAAAGAGCCTTAACCATCATAATTCAATTTTGTAATTAGTTATTATTCAATTACAATCATTTCATGAATTTTTAACTTCGAAATAGAGCAGTTTAATTTTCCCTCTCTGAAAGTACAGGTTAATGGACTATTTTCTGGTTGCACAGTTACTTTTTTCGGTCTGTTTTTCATCTCTACAGTGATTTCCAGAGGGCCCACCGGAGGAATTTCATCAAAGGCCAGCGCCTTATCGCTGTCGTGAGGACCTGCTGCATTGACAAGATTCACGATCAGGGCTCCGCCCTTTCTGTTAAGCGTTACATCCACATTGTGTGAACCAGTAACCTTTACCATCGGTTTAGGAAAGATCTCTTTCACAAGCGATGCCAAAAAATCACGCAATACGGGGGATGAGCGAATGGCGCTCGCCTTTCCCAATTCGAGATAGGTAGCGGCGATTTCTCCTTTGCCATATTTGGTGATGGTGGCTGCGGTTTCGGACGGACCATCCATGTTTATGGCCTGATAATATTTGCCAAAAGAGACAACATCCTTACCAGGAATCACTCCCTGAGAGAGTGACATCAACTCTGCAATCCATCCGTTGCAGGCCAATCCGTTGTTTTTGACCACAGGAGTTGCCTGAAGGGTTACATTTAACTCATCTTTAAACAGAGAGGCTGAATTTGGCCCAATGAGCAACAATTTTCCTCCCTGCGATACATAATTCAACAGCTTCTGCTTGAATTCAGGAGTAATGGTCTCCCATTCGGGATAAATCAGAACCGGATATTTATTGATATCCGACAAATGGTGTTCAGCGACAATATCCACCACATATTGGGAAGAAAGAAGATTCTGGAGGATCCCTTTGAGAGGGGTCAGCTCTTTGTCAAATCCTCCAAAAAGTCTGTTAGTTTTGGCATAAAGGGCATCAGTTGACAAGATCAGTCCAATTTGCGGGACTCCAGCCACATTCTGACACCAGGGTTGACGTTCGCGGCAAAATTTGGCTGCGTCCGACAACAGTGGAATCATCCAGTTGTGGATGGAACCATCCCTTTTTTGCTGCAGGTAAATCTGCACTCCCCCACCAAGGGAAATGACAGAAGCCAGCTCTCGCTCAATCTGGACAGCGCTTTTCACGCATTGTGTACCCGCCTCTTTACCCATCCAGGAGAAACCCCAAGCCATCAAATCCCACGGTTTTCCCTGGTTCCGAATAAACCGTGCCTCGCTTCTGGCGCTGTTGACACTGTTAAGGGCTGAAAAGTCACCGGAGATAAAATCAACAGGTATAGATACTTGCTCTGGCATCAACGTGGAAAAAGCCCAATTGCTTGCAACCTGAAATTTAGGATTTGAGGCATGGAGAGCAGTTACATATTTGGTAACGTATGCCTTAAACCCATCCCTGTTAAACTGTAGAAATTCTTTCCAATTGGCATCACCAGCCTTGTGTGGAATCTCATTCAATCCTGTTTTCCGCGTAAACAATACCAGCGTTTTGGGAGCATAATCGAGTTGATGTGCCCAACAATCACCGTCTACCCATACCCCATCCACACCATACACGGTGGATAATTCCTGCAGTTGGGGAATCAAAAGGGAGTCGGCATAATTGCCAAAAACTGAAGTGTTATTTTTGGAGGGAGTACCATCCGCGCCGATGGCAGCCCACTGAGGATGCAATTCAATGGCCCGTGAATCCCACACGCCGGAATAGTGCAGGTACAATGCAACACCTCTGGATGCCGTTACCTGTCTCCAAATCATCAATTGATCTTTGGAAAAACCCGGAACCGGATTGCCGACCTTGGTGGGATAGCTCGAATAACCCGGATGGCCTTTGCAATCAACCTGAATAAAATCCGGTTTAACCCTGTCAATTAAATTATTCACCATAGAAGCATCCACATTTTTCCCTACCTCTTTGCAGTCTGGACCCGCGTGAAAATCAAAATGAAGGCCAAAATAACTGTGGGCCCGGTCAAGTCGGGGCGGTAACGAGGTTTGTGCAGACAAAGAACCAATGGTTAGAACGAAGATTAGTGTTAATAGCGTTTTCATGGATTTGAACAATTGACAATGGATAATTACAAATTAAAAATTATGAATTACGAATTACAGATCATTTATTGAGCTGATTTTCAGAATTACAGGTGATATCAGAGATTAATGTTAATAGTTCGTTCGATTTGGCAAATATACTGGTATGAATTTAAATAAAATAAAGACATGTGGTACTTTGCCCAAATAAAGAAGATTTTAATTGCCCATATTTGGTAAGGTCCAGCCCATTAAGATGGGAGAACTTTTTATCTTTGCCTTTCAGTATGTAAAAAGATATTATGCAAGGTTTACGAAATCTATTGATTGTTTTATTTGCAGGTTTGACAACCAACCTTCCAGCCAAAGCACCAATTTTTACTGAAAAGCAATATTTAAATCATCCACCAAGGATTATTCGCGCCTGTTGCGCGTTTGGCACTGACCTGAAGGTCTCTATCGTCCCGGGTTACAGGTATACCCAGTTAAGCAGTCCCGAATTGCTGGGGCCTCACCATTACCTTGGAGCCCATAATGAGAACAACGGGATTATATATACCAGAAGAGGTGGATTTCTGGACTTTGGACATCTGCGCGATTTGATCGACTGGACTGCCTACCTTTACAACCTGGAGAAGAAGAGCCAGCAAACAGGGGAAATTATGATCCATCTCGGTTTTGAGAGTGGGGAAAAGGCGCTTGTAATCAAAGTGCCTGCATCAGAGAAGGAGGAAGATCTCATCGCCCTTGCCGGAAGAATAGCTTACGATCTTTCCATCTGGCACGAAATTACCTCGTGGTTCGGCGCATCTGCCGTACCGTTGGTTTCGGAGAAATTTTCCAGTTTCTCGATAGAAGATGCATATTCAAACTTGTTGGGTATTAAAATGGCAGCCGAAGCCATTAAAAGCGAATTGCCATTTGATCAGGCAGTTACACAGGTAATTAGTAAGACATTGGCAGATCTTGAGGCAGTTCCATCCAAAGAAGATAGTTACAATGCCATGGAGGCAGTACGCGACATCTGGTGGACCAGGAAAAAACATCTTCCAAACAACCATGTGATGATGGAAAGAGAGTTAGGTGTTTACAAGACTATGGCGCCGTGGTTGGTTCCTGGCTGGGAAAGCAAAAACAAGACCCCTTTTCTTATTAATGTGCCGTTTCAAACCCAGGATGGAGTGCCATTAACCGAATTCTATACTTTAACTTTTAACCTGAATGGTAAGATTCCTGTTAAGAAAATCTTCCCGGACAGAAGCAATCGGATGGTTACACAAAATGATTTCTCGAAAATTATTGACTACATTGGAATATTGATGTTGAAAAACAATATTTTCTTTAAGATGTAGAAGGTTACTACCATAAATATCAACAAAATACAAGTAACAAATTGAATAACAGCACTCTTTCAAATAAACTCTCAAATTATTCCATCATTTTAGGATCGCAATCTCCTCGGCGAAAAGAACTATTTATCGGACTGAATCTGCCCTTCAAGGTGGAGGTTAGGGAGATTGATGAGAACTTTCCCGTGGAAATGCCTGCTTTTGAAGTTCCGGAATATCTGGCTATTCAAAAAGCAATTCCCTTCAAACCTGATCTTGCGAAGGATGATTTACTGATTACATCTGACACGATTGTATTAATTGATAATCACATACTTGGAAAACCTTTTGATTACGAACATGCTTTTGAGATGTTACAATTGCTTTCCGGGAGAAAACACATGGTTATTACCGGAGTTTGTATCACCACTGTCAACAAGCAGATAACCTTTTCTGACCGGACGGATGTTTTTTTCAAAACGCTATCAATAGAAGAGATCGACTACTATCTGACCCATTACCAACCCTATGACAAAGCCGGGTCCTATGGCGTTCAGGAGTGGATTGGGTATGTAGCGATCGAAAAGATTGAGGGTTCCTATTTCAATGTAATGGGACTTCCGATTCAAAGATTGTACGAAGAGTTGTTAAAATTTTAACCATAATAGCATAAAATGAAAAAAATATTTTTCACCCTGATTTGCCTTTTGCTTTTCAAAACCATTTTTGCGGTTGAAGGGATGTGGATTCCCACTTTGCTGAAAAAATTCAACATCGAGGAGATGCAAAAAATGGGCTTCAAATTGACGGCCGAAGATATTTATGATGTCAACCATTCAAGCATGAAAGATGCCATTGTGCTGTTTGGTTCAGGGTGCACCGGAGAAGTAATTTCGAATGATGGTTTGCTCATCACCAACCACCACTGTGGTTTCGGTCAAATACAAAAACACAGTACCCTTGCGCACGATTACCTGACAGATGGGTTCTGGGCCAAAAACAGATCTGAAGAGTTGGTAAATCCTGGATTATCCGTCCAGTTTTTAGTGAAAATGGAAGAGGTTACCCAGGAGGTGATGAAAGGGGCAAAGGAGGATATAAAGGACGAAGATCTTAAAAAACTGATCTCTAACAACATAGATGCGATTAAGAAATCCTATGCGGAAAAGACAA
>JBBIUJ010000136.1:0-10601 GCA_037440345.1 Prolixibacter sp. | reverse complement strand
ATCAACCTCGTTTCCAACACTCCACATGAATACGGAAGGATGATTTCTATCCCTGAGTATCATGTCGCGCAAATCTGTCTCTCCCCATTTTTCAAAATATTCAAATGTTCCTTCGTGCCCCGGGATACCTACATTCCAACCGTCAATCCATTTATTTTTTGGGAATTCCCATTCATCAAAAGGTTCATCCATAACCAGGAATCCAAGTTCGTCGCACAAATCATATAATATTGGAGCCTGCGGATTATGACTTGTCCGGATAGCATTGCACCCGATAGATTTTAATGAAATAAGCCTCCGTTCCCATACTTCTCTAGGTACGGCAGCGCCCAAACAACCAGCATCGTGATGTAAACAAACTCCTTTAACTTTCATTGATTGGCCATTGAGCGAGAAACCTTTGTTGGCGTCAAACCCAAGCGATCTTATACCCAGGCTTCCCGTTGATTGATCGATCAATTTTTTACCTTCGTAAACAGAGGTCGAAATTTTATATAGAAATGGGTCGTTTATACTCCACAAATGAGGCTGAGTAATCGTTAAATCTTGTTTAGTGGTATCAACCCTTTCTGAAGAAACATTTATTGTTCCTGAAACCTTCGCGATAACGATGTTGCTTTTATCGAGAATCTCATGAACAACCTTTAAGGATACTTTTTGGTTCGTTGTGTTTTTTAGTGCCGTTTGAACATGAACTTTTACTTGTTTGGCAGAAACGACAGGGGTTGTATAATATACCCCCCATAAATCGATATGAACAGGATTAGCATAAATTAAATAAACATCGCGAAATATCCCGGAGCCGGTATAAAAACGCGAATCGGCCGACTTGCTATGATCAACCTTTACAGAAATAATATTTTTATCTCCAAACTTAATATAAGGCGTCAGCTCGTACATGTAAGAAATAAAGCCATTTGGCCTCATACCCAACGATGTTCCGTTAATAAAAACTTCTCCGTTACGATAGACGCCTTCGAAATAGATGAAAACTTTTTTGGTTTTCATGTCGAGCGGAATATCAATACTTTTGCGATACCAGCCAATGCCTGACGGAAGGTAACCGCTTGAACTGGGTTGATTGGGGCTCAAAGGTGATTCTACACTCCAGTCGTGCGGCAAATCCAATTGACGCCAATCCGAGTCTTTGAAGTTAACAGATGAAGCATTTCTGATGTCTCCAATTTGAAATCTCCAGTCTTTATTGATGTTAGTAGCATCTCCAAACGAAACCTGACTAAATGCATTGGATAACGCAATTTGAAAAACAACTAAAAGAATAATCTTCTTCATTTGTAAATAGTTTATTGGTTTAATGTTGGCTAAAGCCGGATATTGAATATAATTTTTCTAGTTTTCATTGGTCAGAAAAACGATCAAAAAAAACTTCCCGTGATTTTTCACGGGAAGCTCTATTTGATATTTATTAGTAACCAGGATTTTGTTCCAATTTCCCGTTGGAAGCGTTTATTTCTTCAAGAGGAATTGGGTACCAATAGTGTTGTTCCTTGAATGCTTTTCCGGAAAGCGCAACCTTGGGTGAGAAAGTAAGTGAGCCGTCAGCGTTCTTTTTGATATACACACCACCTGCAGGCTTGTTTTCTGTGACTGTGGCTATTTTCCAGCGGCGTACATCAAAATAGCGATGTTCTTCGTAAGCCAATTCAATACGCCTTTCATTCCGGATGCGGGCCCTCATGGCATCTTTCGTTAATCCGGCAGGTATATTTGGCATTCCGGCACGGGTACGGATTTTGTTAATCGCCGTGTACACTGAGGCATCAGGGCCTGCAGCTTCGTTTTGCGCTTCAGCATAATTCAGCAGAATTTCGGCATAACGGAAATATTTCCATGGCGATTTACCCATATTGGCCCAGTCGTTAATATCAACTGCCTCGTTACAAAACTTTCTCATGGAATATCCCGTCGGAGATGTATTCCATGCTCCGCTGCCGTCAGGACTGTCTTTACCTCCTGGCATAAAAGTTTCAATGGCGCGGCCACGGAAGACTTTTCCGTTATACAAAACTGTACCATAAAATCTGGGATCCCTGTTTATAAATGGATTCTGGGCGTCATATCCCGAAGCCGGATTAGTAATTGACAATCCATTGGCCATTTCATAGTCGTCAACCAGGTTTTGCATTGGGCAGTTTCCACCCCAACCATCATAACCGTTGGGGGCATTCATATGCTCAGCTCCATACGAAGTGACATTCGTAGTATATTCCCTGGTAAAGATATCCTCTTTCGTATTGGCGGTAAGAGATAATTTATAGTAATTCTCACCCGGATTTGGATCCAAATTGTTTACCAGATCATAAATTCCCAAATCCATCACAGCCTTGGCAGCGTTGGCCGCGCTTTGCCATTTTTGCGGTTCATCTGTGCCCCCGGTATAGAGTGGACTGGCAGCATAAAGCAAGAGTCTTGATTTTAAAGACATTGCAGCTCCTTTGGTTGCACGGCCTCTCTTCCAGTCACCCGATGAACTTAGTGGTAACTCAGCAATCGCGGCATCAAGTTCGCCGTTGATATAGGTAACAACTTCAGGAATACTTTTCCTCACAAACAATGGTGAATAATCATCCTGTAAAGTTGACACAACATCGCCGATTAAAGGTACTTTCCCAAATCCTTTTAACAGGTTAAAATACCTGAATGCCCGTAAAAACCTGATTTCGCCATCCAACAATTTCTTCCTGTCGCTGGTCAATGCCGTTAGGTTAGGAAGTTTGGAAAGGCACAGGTTCGCTTCGCGGATAGCCCTGAAACTTCTACCCCAATCGGTGCTGGTCCATCCATAATTGGAAGGGCTTAACTGCCCGCGCTGAACAAGGTAAGAGTTATCATCGTTACTATAAACAGCTTCATCGGTGGTACAAGCTTCCATGCACCAGAAGTGCCCTCTTGTAAGTCCATACGTGTCGTTCTGTTCTTTCCCATTTAGCCCGATGCTGATGTATTGATTTAAAACATAAGTTTCAAAGAGAACAGGATCTGAAAAAATGGCATCATCAGTTAAATTGGGGCTTTTTACATCAAGAAAATTCTTTTCACATGAGGTAAACAGCACTGAAAAAAGCGCTATTATTAATATTTTGTATTTCATGGCATACATGTTTTTAATCTTAAACAAATCATTCATAATATTAGAAACTAATATTTACTCCAATGTTATACAACCTTAACTGCGGATAGAACTGAGCAGTTTGGCTTGTACCTTCCGGGTCATAATCTTTCACCTTCGTGAATGTGAATAAATTGGATACATTGGAATAAATGCGGGTTCTCTGAATATGCAACCGTGAAAGCAATGAAGCTGGAAGAGTATATCCTACTTCGACGCTTTTTATTCTCAGGAAGGCGGTATTGTCCAGCCAGAAATTATTCACATTCAGCCCTGCGTTGATACTGGATGTGGTCCTGGTGTCAACCCTTGGATAGGTGCCGTTGATGTTGTCCGGACTCCAGCGATTGTCAGCCCATGATGAGAAAAAGTTTCCAATTGTGCCCGATTCAGGCATAACAAGTTGGGCAACGCGGGCCTGACCTTGAATCATCATGTTAAAATCAAAGTTCTTGTATTCGAAAGCAGGAGTGATACCGTAAACAATTTGGGGCACATTGCTTAAAGTTTCCCGAACCCGGTCATCCGCAGTAATCTTACCATCTTTACTTGTATCTGCATAAATTAAGTCACCAGGCATGTTTCCGGCAAGAGAGGGGTATTTTGTCAAATCTGCTGTCGTTCTGAAAATACCAATTGCCTGATACAACAATTGGGACCCGATTGGTTTACCAACCTGCTTTTGATAATCAGGAATTCCGGCTGCATCATCCATGAATATGACATTGCTTTTATTATAAGTAATATTTCCCCTGATGGAGAAATGGAGCTTTCCGAAAGACTGGTCATAGCCCAATTGAGCTTCGACTCCTGCATTTGAAATCTGTCCAATATTTTCAAACGGAATAATTGAACTGCTTCCTAGCTGGTTTACAATCCCTGAAACATACGGTACGGATCCGGTTCTCGGTATTAGCAGATCGTTTCTGCTTTCGTGGAAATAATCAACTTCAGCATTGAAATGATCAAGGAATCTGATTTCCATGCCGATATCCAGTTTTTTAGCTTTTTCCCAGGTGATATCAGGATTGGCCAGTTGCGCAACGCCAAAAGTCGAAGCGGGTCCGCCATCCAGAACATAAGCATTGGTTTTGTAAGCATAGGTATTTAGGTACTGGAACGGGGCAACCCTGTCGTTTCCAAGCAAACCATATGAAGCCCTAAGCTTAAGGTTGCTGATTTTAGAAATATTAAACCATTTTTCTTCTGATATTCTCCAGCCAATTGATGCGCTAGGGAAGAAACCATATTGTTTACTTGAAGCGAAGCGGGATGATCCATCATAACGGAACTGAACTTCTGCAAAGTATTTTTGGCTAAAATCATAAGATAATCGGCCAAAATAATTCCTGCGTGTAGAGCGGGTCATATTTCCTGTGACTGTCTTGTCATTTGGATCAGAACCTCCCATGTCAAGTACTGGAATTTGGGTTGATAAAAACCCTTTTCTATAGGCGGTAAAAAATTTTGATTCCTGTTCGTTCTGTTCAAAAGCAAGGAAAGACTTGATATGGTTCGCCCCTATGGATTTCTCATAGTTCAGGCTAAAATTGTAAGTCTGTAAAAAGTCGTTCGTTTCACTCATCGTCAACTCAGGGCTTACTGATCCGGAGAGGGCCGATGCTTTCACAGTACTATATTTGCCTGTTGATTTGTCGTAATGATATACAGTATATGGAGTTGAGAACAAATCACCGGTATTAAAGTCATGGTCTACCGCCCAAAATCCTTTAACGGTAAAACCTTTGGCGAATGGCAATTTATATTCGAAGGTCAACATGGTATTAATTACCGATTCTGCCTGTTTGTTTGTTCCGGGAATATCCGTCACAAGAATATTCGGGTTCAGCCCCGATTCTACGCCGTCAGAAGGCCCAACCCCAGGATAATAGGCAGCCATTTGAGGGAATGTTCTGTACACAGCCCTGAAAATGTTGCCTGCGCTATTGGTTGGGAAATAACGTTTGCTATTCCTGTAGGAGAGGTCCATCCCAACTTTTAAATTTTCGGTCAACTGAAAATCTATATTTGAACGAAGGTTGATCTGATCATATTTTAAAACGCCATCTTTATAAATTCCATCCTGGTGTTGCCTTCCCAATGAAGCGAAATAGTTTACAACTTTACTGCCACCCCGTACTGAAAAAGATTGACGGTCCTGAAGTGCAAAGTCCTTTAAGGTTTCTTTCTCCCAGTTGGTGTTTGGATAATTCAGCGGATCAGAGCCATCGGCATACTTTTGAATAGCGGCATCTGAATAGATTTGATTTTTTCCTCCCGCTGGATTGTTATAATAGTTTATTTCATTTATAATTTTTGAGTAGGTAGCGGCGTCAGCCATCTTGGGTAGACGGGTAGGTTGTGAAAAACCCTGATTGTAACTGAAATCAAAAGTCGGTTTTCCTTCCAACCCTTTTTTGGTTGTTATCAGAATAACCCCATTGGCAGCCTGTGCACCATAAATGGCAGCAGAAGCATCTTTCAAAACTGATACACTTTCAATATCGTTGGCATCAATACGTTCAAGGCCTCCAAGGCGGTTTGCAACTCCATCTACAACAATTAGAGGTGAATTATCACCGGTGGTACTCATACCACGGATCAACAATCTGGTCCCGTCATATCCAGGTTCCCCTGAAGCCGTCGAGGCAACAACTCCGGAAATCCTTCCTGCGAAAGAGTTGGAGAGGTTAGTCGTCTTGCCCTTTTCAAGTTCCTTTCCTTTAACGGCTGTAATGGCACCCGTTAAAGCTTCTTTCTTTTGGGTACCATATCCTACTGCCACGATCTCTTCGATTCCAACAGTTTCTTCTTCCATTGCCACATCAATTGCTGTTTTGCCTGCAACCGATACTTCGCGCGTTTTCATTCCCACGAAGGAAAATTGTAAAGTCGCGTTTTCAGGAATGTCGGCAATCGAGAAATTTCCTTTGGCATCGGTGATCACACCGAGTGTTGTACCTTTTATCGCAACAGAAACGCCTGGAAGTGTTGCTCCTGAAGCGTCAGTAACTTTACCCTTGACAGTTTTTGAAGTTTGTTCTGATCCCGGAGTCAATGGGTTATTCCCAATTTCATCGTTGATGATGATGTACCGGTCGACAATCTTGTACTGAAAATCGGTTGATCCGAGAATCTTGCCCAGAACAACGTCAATGGTTTCGTGATCTGCTTTAACGGATATTTTTTGTTCAACATTCAGTTTGCTGCTGTTGTAAGCAAATTTGAACTGTGAGAGTGATTCGATTTGTTTGAAAACATGCTCGATGGTGGCATCGTTCGATTCAAATGTTAATCGCGTACTCTGTGAATAGGTGGCTGTGGCATTAGTGATCAGCCCCCAAAGCATAAAAATAAAGGTGAGTTTCATAATTCGCAAATACTTGCGTCCCGGAATAAAAAAATTCCCGGACAGATTTGTCCTGATTTTTTTCATAAATTTGAAGTGTTAAGTGTTAAACAATTGTTTGACATTGAAAGAGCGGTAATTCTTCGACCAATTATCGCTCTTTGTTTTTTTTTAGCTGTTCCTAATGGGTTTTGGGGTTAAAATTATTTTTCCTTTTTCATACTGATAGTTCACTGATAAAGCCAGACTTAGGATATTCATCAACTTTTCGAGGCGTTCGCCTTCAAACAATTCGACGGTCAAACGCCGGTTGTCAAATTTCTTTTCATCATAAAAAACTTCTACATCGTACCAGCGCTCAATTTTTCTGACCAGCTTAACGAAGGTGTCGTCTTTAAAAATCAGCTGGTTTTTTTTCCAACCATCGATTTCATCTCCGGGAAAGAGGCTGGATGTAAGTTGGTGGCTTGTTCCTGAGTAAATAATGGACTGGCCCGGATTAAGCTCTTTGTCAAAGGTTTGGTCAGTATCCGGATTTTTAAGAATCAAATCTACCCTTCCCTCAAAGAGTGAGGTTTCTACCTGATTTTCATCAGGATAGGCCTTGACATTGAATTTGGTTCCGAGAACCTTTACATCTGGTCCCAAAGTATGCACCAAAAAAGGCTGGTGCTTGTTCTTGGTTACCTCAAAAAAGGCCTCCCCATCCAGGTAAACATCTCTCTGATTTTTATCAAATTGACCGGGGTATCTGATTTTGGTATCAGAGTTGAGCCATACTTTTGTGCCGTCAGAAAGCACAATCTGGGATTTTTGGCCGCGCGGCGCAATGGTCTCTGTATATTGGATGGCGGATGGGCCGCGGTGGTTAAGCAGATATAGGATTCCCAGTCCAACCATTGGGATAAGTATAACAGCGGCAACCTTCCGGTAAATATTGACAAAACCCGACCAGGTCATCCCAGACCGGCGGGAATGAATCTTCTCATATTGCCCTATCTGCGAGAATACCGACTCTATCAATAGGTCAGAGTTCATCTCAGGCGAAGAGTCCCAGTGATCCAAAAGCCATTTTTCAACTTCGATTTGCGAAGAAGGATCGGCCAGCCATTTTTTTAGTTCAATAAGTTCCTGCCGGGTACAGGTCTGTTCGGCCAGAAACCGGTTTGCAATGTCTATAATTTTTATAGTCATTTGGTTTGATTTAGTGGTAATACGAGGAGTAACTATTTTTCCGTGAAGGTTTATTGAAAAAAACTTAAAAATAGCAGGGTAGCAATCTTTCTGAACTCCTTGCGCAGAAAAGTTAGTGAATTGCGGATTTGACTATCGACAGTATTTTCAGTGATGTTCAGCCTTTCTGCGATTTGTTTGTAACTTAACCCATCAAAGCGGCTTAGGCAGAAAATCTCACGTCTCCGTTCGGGGATCTGCTGAATCAGGTTAAGTATCCGTTCTTCCATATCAACCGAAAAGCGCGCTTCGTCATCATCTTCGGAGATTAAGTCCTGTTGCAGGTGCCCTTCAACAAAATAGAGTTTGCGGTTGACGGCCGATTTGATGTGATCGAGTATGAGATTTTTTGCAATAGAGAAAAGAAAGGACTGGAAATTTTTTTTCGGATCAATGTGTTCCTTGTTGAGCCAAATCTTCACAAATACTTCCTGTACAATTTCTTCAGGGTCAATTTGAGTGGGCACAAGTTTGGTGGCAAATCCCTTTATTTTGTTGCGGTATTTGTAAAAAAGGACTTCGAAAGCAAACGCATCGCCCTCTTTGAGTTTTTCCAAAAGCTCTTTTTCAGTGTGCAAGAACTTCTCCAATTCGAATGTCTGAGGTTATAATTTACACAGTTGTTCGCAAAGTAAATTAAATTGACAGGAATAACAAACAAACAGAAAAATCAATTCCCCCGAATTTAGGTTGTTGAAATCAGTATTGTTCGGAAAGGTTTCTATCTGGTAGAAGCCACACACCTGAACCCGGTGTGTTCCAGACTGGTATCCCAGCTCGTCTTCATTCGTGCAGCGACCCTGAAACCTGAGCAATATTGGTCGGAACAGAGGAATGACCCTCCTCTGACCACACGTTTTGGGACATTGGGTTCTTGGGGATCGTAAAAACTTTTTGGTCCTGGGGGGTTGGTCACGACACCTTGTTGCGCGCAAATCGCATAGTAATCAGAACGGTACCAATCGCTGCACCATTCCCAAACATTACCAGCCATGTCGTACAACCCATAGCCGTTCGGGGGGAAGGTCATCACCGGGGCCGTCCTGTCATAGTGGTCCTTCATGGTATTATTATTCGGGAAGTTGCCTTGCCATGTATTAGCTTTCAGATCTCCCTGATCGATTGGCTGGTCTCCCCATGGATAAATAGAGTTTGGCTTACCGCCCCGTGCTGCATATTCCCATTCCGCTTCAGTGGGCAGTCGTTTCCCTGCCCAGGTGGCATAAGCCTGCGCATCTTCCCACGATACCTGAACTACCGGATAATTGTCTTTACCTGAAATATCGCTCTTTGGTCCTTCGGGATGACGCCAGTTGGCACCGGCTTTCCATTCCCACCATACAGATGCATTGTCTAAGGCAACAGCCACTTCGGGTGGGGAAAAGACAAGCGATGAGGCAACCAAAAGGCTGTCGGCCGGTTTTGGCGTCCCTGGTGGAACTTGTTTCCGAATCTCTTCCCATTCAGGTTTTTTCTCTGCCGTGGTGACGTAGTGTGTCGCCTCAATGAATGCCCGAAACTGGCCATTGGTCACCTCGTGCCGATCCATGTAAAAGGAGGAAATCTGTACCCGGTGTTTCGGGAATTCATCACTTTTTCCCCAGATCGAATCACCGCCCATAACAAAGCTACCACCTTGAATGAGCACCATTTCATCTTTACTTCCACTTTTTGAAGATATTTTTTCGTCATTGACCGAATCCGACATTTTGAGGAAGGGCCTGGCTGGCAAATTGGTGGTACAACAAGAAAGCGAACTATCCTTACTGACCTTTTCCTTTTTCGATACTGAAATTGTATTTGCAGGTTTGGAACCGGATCGACAACCGGGAATAGACCAGACCATAAGAACTACCAGGATTAATCTTCCCCAAAAATATTTCTGAAAGACAATATTTTTCTTCATCCACTGGTTTTATTTGCACTTTACGATTGACCTAAATATATGTTTCCCAAAATCCCGAAGTTTCAGGATTTAGCTCCAACAAAATAGTGTTTGTTCTCTGCAAAGAGCAGATTAAAAGAGGTGAGGGAGCCATAGATGCGGGTGATGTATTGCTGCATGTTTACCTTCTCTTCGTCAGACAATCCCGGATGGCTGTTGATATTTTGTTCGAGTACCCGAAGCCGGTCCCTAAGCATAACGATTTTGTGAAAGAGACTCTCTATTGGAATCTCTTTGGGTTTCAATGAGAGGTTGGCCGGCTGGAGGATCATGTTGCCACCTATCCATTTATCACCGAGCGGGACTATTTCCTGAAGTACATTTTGTTCTTCCAGTACAAAACGGATTGTTTTTTCTACTTCGGCAAGAGTGAGGGAGTTTTTTGGTTTTTCAGCGGGGGTCTCTTTTACCTCCAGCTCTTCGTTTCTTTTGGTAATTTCGATTTTACCTCCATGTTCGAAAAAGATTTCGTAGGAGGTTATTTTATTCTTGCTTACGATTCCCTCACCATACCGGGGATGTTCTACGCGGGTTCCAACTGATAATTCTTCCATCGTGAAAGGGTTTTCGTAAAGGTAGAAACTCTTTTATTTTCTCCAAAGCATATCCTGTTCAACTAATTTTTAATCCAACGACCTCCCAAGGGTAGTCATTGGTTCAAATTCTGGCTTTACCTTATCAAACACGTAAATTGCTTGTATGCGAATAGCATATGATAAAATAAAATATAAGCTATTCGCAGTATTGTTCATTAGAGGCTGTTTAAAATTGGTCAAATGTTATAATCCGTTCAACCCTTTCGGGGTTGTCGTTACATTTGTTCCATTTCCCCCGGTTTCACCGGGGGTTATTGACATTTAACCCTTTTCAGGGTTTTGAAAGAAAAAAGTCCGAAGGACTTGAATATAAATAACCCCCGGTGCAACCGGGGGAAAATGACAGAC
>JBBIUJ010000135.1:0-10704 GCA_037440345.1 Prolixibacter sp. | reverse complement strand
AAGCTCAGAAAACAGTTGGATAGCGGATTCATAATCTTTTGCTTTGTAACCGGCAACGGCTTTGTCGTAACTGTCATTGTATGGAAAGACGAGTAATTTCGTGCTCAGATATTCCCTGTTTTGGAAAATTTGGGCATCAGAAGGTAAGTATTTGCATGCATCTTCACTGTATGCAACCGCTTTTTTCAGGTCGCCGCTTTTGTCCAGGTATTGGGTGATAAGCAACCAGGCTTTGTTGTTGTATTTGTCGCGGTTGAGATACTTTTCCAGCAAAGGGATGGTTTCCTTGATTCTGCCGGTTCGTTCGAATATGTTGCACATCATGGCAATGTTTTCATGCATGTACGGCTTCAGTTTTAGAACCTGGTCGTTCCAAAGGAGGGCGCTGTCGGTTTTACCCATCGCCAAATATGCTGATGCCATAAAATATTCCCGCCTCGAGTCGAATGGATTTGGATTTTCGCTTTTCAACAACGTAATGGCCTGGACATATTTCTTCTCGTTCAGCAGATACCTGGCTTTTTGAACAGTGATGGGTTCCCCAAAGATGTTGTTGTTGGGTATACTGGGATAACGGTTCAAGATGGTTTCTGAGCTGAGGCTTAATTTTCCTGCCGAAATCTCGTCAGAAACGATTTTCTGCATTCTTAGTGATTGAACGTTAAGAATTAAGATGTATAATGAAAGGAGCATCAGGGCAAGCAGGACTCCCTTCCAGGTATTGGATACAATTTTTTCAAGTTTTTCCGATAAGGTCAAAAGCTTTACGGACGCTTTGTCAACCTGATTCCCGTTTTTTGCAGGACCAGGATTAAATGCGTTATTTTGAGCCAGGGCAATTCCGGTACCTGCAAAAAAAGCGAACAGAATCTCTATTTCAGGACGTTCGTGCGGGAAGTTGAAAAACGCGTCGAAGGCAAAAGCAAGTAGTCCAAATGCCTGCAAAAACTGCAGTTGAAGGGTTTGGATCACCACCTCCCTTTTAAAAAGTGATTTGAAGTAGGGTAAGATAAGGAGTACAAAAAGGGAGAGAAAGAGCAAGCCGCCCAAAATACCGGTTTCGGTGGCAATCTCGATGAAATCGTTGTGTGCCCTGTATTGGTAAATAAAATCTGTTTTGGTCTGGTTTTCCTCCTGAAGGGTGGCAACTTTCCAGTTTCCCAATCCGCAACCCAGCAACGGTTCTTTTTTTAATAGTTCAAACGATCTTTGCCAGCCCGCCAAACGCATTCCGGTTGAGTATTCTTTTGGGGTAGCAGCACTGAACCGCTCAACTATGCCGGCATTATAAATGGATTTGTCGGTATATAAGTTTTTTTGAACGACCGTGTACAGGAGGAGTGAGGTAACCAACACTCCTATGTATATTACCAACTTCTGCAGGTAGGTGTTTTGTCCATCTCTTTTGTACAAGACCCATAAAATGGCAAGATAGACTATTGACAGGGAAAAAATCCCCAGGTAAAATGCCCTGGAACTCATGAAGAACAGGGCAAGTAAACTGATGCCCCATCCCACCAAGGCAATTTTCTGTTTCCATCCTTTGTGGAATGTGAAGAGCCAAAACGCAAAAGGTAGCTTGACAAAAATAGAAGCCGCGAGAACATTTTTATTTGAATAGACCGATTTGATCAGTTCAATGTTGTCAATTTCACCTTTGATGAACTTCCCGATTTGGTAATAAACGACAAGGCAGTCGATGATCAGTAAAATGACCATTCCTATAGCCAGTGGCTCAAGTGTTCTCCTATCGGATGAAACGATTAAAGCAACCAAATAGCAGGAGATGAAAATGGTGATCGCCGTACAAAATTGGAGAATTGATTCGGTCAGGTTGATCGATTTGACAAATGAAAGAAGGGAAATGAGCATTAGCAGGGCATACAGAATCCCTGTCCAACTGCGAAAGAAACTCAGAGGGGTGAAGGGATTTTGTTTGATATCTTTCCTGGTAAAAAGGTAGGAAAACGCCAGGAGGTTCAATATTGCCAATGACAGGAACTTTGGACCGTTGGAATCGAAGGCTCCCAAACGTGGTGTATATATTGCCACAACTGCATAAGCCAGCAATATTAGGCTATAGACAAGATTTATGGGGGTGGATTGTTTTTTTGTTTTGACGCTCATAAGTACTTATTGCTGTTTTTATATTATGGTAAGGGTTCAGCTTGCTTCGCTACACTCACAGATTCAAAAACACCTCATCCCACTCCCTGAAAATCTCCTCAGGCAAGAAGCGTTTTACGTTTTCGCGGGCACTGGATCCGAATGTTTTACGTTTGGCAAGATCATTTGCGAGCTCCAGCATGCGATCGCTCATTTCGTCGAAATCATTGGGCCTTACCAGGAATCCGTCTATGCCATGATGCACAATCTCGGCTGGACCCGTTTCGCAATCGAAGGTTACAATGGGCAGTCCGCAGGCCTGGGCTTCCAGCAGCACCATGGGAAATCCTTCTGATCTGGAGGTCATCAGGAAAATGGAAGCTGTCAGGTACTCTTTTTCAATTTGGTTGGTGGATGGAGAAATTGTCAGACGATCGTCCACTCCTTTTGAAATGGCCATTTTTTCGATGGTTGATTTTAACGGACCCTCACCGATAATTTTCAACTTCCAGTCATTGTTTTTTTTGCAAAAGCGTTCGAAGACATACAACATCAAATCATAGCCTTTGGGGTAGTCCATGCGCCCGACTGCCAGTATCAACTTATTCTCTAGTTGCGCTGTCTGTTCCGGATAAAAGGTAACCGGATTTGGTATTACCCGGGTTTTTGGGTTGTGCTTTTTCAAAAAGGGAAGATCCCGGTAGGTCAATGGGACCAGGATGTCCAACCTGCTGTACAACAACCATCTTAGAAATCTCCAGATACCTCTGATGGCATTGTATTGGGAATGCGGACAACCGATAGTATCGAGATAATCTCCTTTGGAAATTGTGGCTGCCAGAAGCATCGGAAAGTTTCCCATTGCCAGAAGGATGGTGGGGCTATTATTGCCGAGTATCCTGGTCGAATCCTCCTCCTTGGCAAATTCCGTTAGTACAACCTGAAAATATCTTCTGATGGCAAAAAATGATTCAATTTTTCGATAGAGTTTCCCTCCATTTTGAAGAGGGATGTTCAGATAATTCACACTTACCTTTGGATCAATTTCGAAACGAAATACCCCGCCCGGTTTCCCAACTGATAGCAGGGTTGTCTCTATCCCTTTGGCAGCGTAGTGGTTGGCCATTAGCACTGCAACACGCTCGCCACCACCCCAGAGGTGTAGATCGGATACCAGGAAGATTAGCTTCATGTCAACAAAATCTTACACAGAGGATAATTGTCTATTAATCGGTAATATAGGGATCATGGAAATTCCTGCTATTATGTTCTTCCTTGAGAGAAACCACAGAGTTACACAGAGGTAAAAATCGCAAGCGATTTTTTATTTCCAGAAAATTTACTTTTAGTTCTGCATGGCTCCCCTGAAGTGCAGGAACACAATTTGAATTCTCTGTGTAACTATGGGATTCCTCTGTGGATCCCAGTGTAGAATTTCTTCTCATGGGAAGCACACTTTCTTTAGGTCAGATGACTTTCAATAGCTTATATTCCTTGCTGGCAATATTTAACAAAAAGAGAATGAACAACATCTCCAGACTGGGGACCAGCAGGTACCTTACCCACAGGATTGAGGTGTAAAAAAGGAGAGGGATGAAATATTCGAGGTTTGAATAGGAGACCAGCTTGTTGAACGCAGAAAGGGCAAACAGTGAAAAGAAGATAACCGCCAACAATCCAAATTCAACGATCGAATAAAACAATTCGTTGTGGGGCATGATCGGAGATTTTTTGGCAAGCTGAAAATTCTGAATAGGACCGTAACCGAGAAGTATCAGCGGTTCCAGGGGCATCGTAAAAATGGTACTTAACACCAATGCATTGGCTTTAAAACGCAGTTCGTTGGAACCATCATTCAGATGTACAATCCGGTGAACTCCCGTTTCGTAAGTGATGGTGGGTTGTCTGTTGTGGGAATACCAGATTGAAAAGAGCGAGACAAAAGCGAAACAAGCCAAGGTCATCCAGACCGCGTTTAGCTTGCTGATTATTATGGGAAAATATTTCTTTCCATATTTGACAATGTAATAGATGACAATGCTGAATATCAGCAAACGGCTAAGCAAGAAGAGGGACAAAGCGATCACCAGGAGCTTCCCGTATTTGCTGCCGAGGATATCGGCAGCTATGAAAAGAAGAAAAAGGTAGGCTCCGGAGAGGTTGTGTTCATAAGCAAGCTTTGGCCTGCCATCCTGATTGGTAAAGATCAAAAACTGCAGCAGGATAGAAACTACAGCGATCAAATAGATGTAACGCAGATTCTCTTTTCGTTCTTTTGTCAGTTCGAAATAGAGGTGATCCATGCAAAGCAACCCAAACAGACAAAGCCAGGCATTGATGAAAGAGCTCTGAAGTGTTCCGCGGAACGCCATCATGGACAATAGCAAAGTTGCTCCGGCAATTGGGAACAATGTATTGTAGCTAATCTCTTTTTTTATCAGCAAAGAGAAGTATATGACCGGAAAGGAGAGACACAGCGCTATCCGGAAAGGTTTTTGCACCCCTTCATATCCGGGGATCACAAAGAAGATCACCAACATGATGACGAGCAACAGGAAACCTAGATGGCGGCTGCGAATCATTTTAGAAATTTTCTCAAAAAAATCTTGATATGTACCAGACAAAGTCGAATCCACCCTTCTGACCTGGAAATTAAACCGTAATTCATGCGGACTTTCCACATTTCCAGATCTGCATGCGGCTTGGAAGAGATCCCATCCAGCCGAAAGTTGACCATTATCTTTTCCATAAAACTAAATGAAACTCCACTTCTTACACATCTCATTACCAGGTCATAATCACCAGAGCATTTGTAATTTATATTGAACATACCAACGTTTTCATAGATCTTTTTTGGAACAAAACAGGTAGGGTGCTGTATCATATCGTAACGGAGCCTTAGGATTGAATTTCCCGTGATATTGTAAAAACTTCCATTCTGAAAATTTCTCATCATACCATGGATCACCTGATTTTTCCCGGTTTCGAGATAGCGTTTGGCAACTTCCGGGAGGATATCGGGTTCGTACCAATCGTCAGCGTTTAGTATCCCGATCAAATCCCCTTTGGCATGAGCAATCCCCTTGTTCATAGCATCATAAATTCCTTTGTCAGCTTCACTTACCCAATACGCTAACTGCGACACGTATTTTCGAATAATATCCACGCTTCCGTCAGTACTCCCTCCATCAATGACTATGTATTCTTTGTTCGGATAGCCCTGGTTCAGAACGCTGAGCATCGTTTGCTCAATCGTTTTCGCGGCATTGTAAACGACTGTGATGATCGAAATAACAGGTAAATCCATGTGTCAGATAATTGTCAATTGAAAATGCAAAGTCGTATAATCACCTCCATGCATCAGGAAGATTCTCCAAAATTTCAATATTCTCAAATCGGGGCGTGCTTTTGGCCCCTTCTTTCCTGACCCAGTCGGCCATTCTGCCAATTCCGGTTTTTAGATCCACATTTTGTATGAATTTACCAAAGACTTGCAGCGCTTTATCGTGTGTAGAATAGGCGTGGACTACTTCATTTCTTGCTGTCAGATTTTTGGTTTTGGGGGAAGTCTCAAAAGCATGTGCTATGACAGATACAAGTTCGTTGATGGAATATGGTTTATCAGCCCCTATATTGAAAACATTGTTGTATGCTTCTTTCATAAATCCAGAATGGGCAATGGGTACAGATACATCAGAAATATAGCTAAAGGCCCTGGTTTGATTCCCATCTCCAAAAATAGGCAACTCGTATTGTTTTAGAATGGAGTTCATGAATATTCCTATTACATTTCTATATCTATCCCCTATGTTTTGCCTCTCTCCGTAAACATTGTGTGGACGAAATATGACATAATTTAGACCAAACATCTCATGCGCATTTTTCAAGTCCAGTTCAACGGCATATTTGGCTATACCATAAGGGTCTTCCGGATTTGGTGTTGTCGCTTCAGAATATGGCAGCTGATTCTTGCCATAGACTGCAATCGACGATGTGAATACGAAGCATTTCACTTTGAAATTTATCGCCGCGTTGATTAAATTAATGCTCCCAATCAAATTGTTGTTGTAATTGAAATTGCGAATAAAGTGACTTAAACCTTCTGCAGCGTAAGCTCCCAAATGATAGACATGCGTGATGTTGTTGTTTGTAAAAATCTTATCGACTAAAGCCAAATCCAGGAAGCTTCCTTTGACAAATTCAGCTTTTGCATTTACATTTTCGACAAAACCACCACTTAGGTTGTCCAATGCTATAACGTTGTAGCCCATGGAAATTAATTCATCCACAACGTGTGATCCTATAAAACCGGCTGCGCCGGTAACTAAAATTTTGTTGATGATAATATTATTTAATGATGTTACTATTCGAATGTTTCAATAAATCCAAATCGTAGAATTCAGGGGTTTCCATTCCTTTTCTTAACTTGGCATAACAGTCAACGATTTTTACATATTTGGAGGATGATGATCCCATTTCCGAAAGCTCCCATTTACTATCAAAGAAGTCCTTGTTCCGCCTCACGTATTTTGTATGGATTGTGTCAATATCCTTTCCGTATGAAAAATTTGAAGTTTGAAATACCACATTGTTTAAACCTTTAATTTTAAAGGTCTTAATGATTGTGTTGTTGTGTACCAACCGGCATTCATAGTCTTCATCCTCGTTTCCAACACCTGGGAATCGTTGATCGAACCATCCCAAATTGCCAACAATTTTTTTTGATATAAGGAAGTGGCTCCAACTTCTGTTGATTAACGCAATTTCTTCATCCAGAATTCCTGAACGGTTTAAATTTTTTCTGAACAGGGTTGATATCTTTAAGTCATCGTTCAATATGAGAATCTTATCACTGCTTGCATTTAGGATCAATAGGTTCCATAATTTACTTAAGCTCTGAGGTTCAATAAAATCTATGATCTTCACATTTTTAAACCCGCTTAAGAATAGTTTAATCTCATCCAGATACTTTTCTTGCACTGTTTTGTCATAGTATCCATTTACTGATATTACAAATTCAGTATCCGGGAAGATGGTAATTAAATTCGTTATTAGTGGTTTGAAAAAATTATTATACCTATCAACATACGTTACGATGCCAATGGAAAATCTGAAATTGGTTCTTTCCACACCAGTATTCTCTGGTTTAAAATTCCAGAATTGCATGATAAATTTCCAATAATAAATGTTCTTTAGTTTGATACATCTCACCAGAAATTTATTTCTTAATAGCATTTTCTTCATCTAACTATTTCCAAAGTTTAAGCTCAATTTTGTGGCGGCGAAAAGTCAGTAGCAGCAATCCCGTAATAACAATTTCGGTTGCAAGCGCTAAAAAGGCAATCCCATTGATTTGGAAGAAGATGGCCGCGGGAAACACAAACGCCAGGCTGAACAATCCGCCTGCACCAATAATCCAAAGAATCTGTTTTTTCAATCCAAAGGTGACCATCAGGTTGATAACCAGTATTCCGTTGCAGACCGCAAAGAGGGGAACAAAACTACTTATGCGAAGGACAGTAATGGTCGCCTGGTATTGAGGCAATCCAAACAACAAGGCAACCAATTGTGGGGCAAGAATAAGTAATGTCAGGCCAATCAGCAGGGTAGCGAAAAAGGAATAGCGCATCACTTTTCTGCCAAAATGAAGCGCATCTTCTTTAGAGTATTGGTAATAGCTGTTGATCCTGGGGAAAGTAACCTGTGAAACAGAGGCAAAGAGCGGGATAATCGACCGGATAATTTTCTCGGAAGCGGCGAATATCCCAACAGCCGCATTGGTGGAGAAAAGACCAAGCACTACGGTATTGGTAGTAGTATATAAATTTGTGGCAACCGCCGAGGCGAAAATTTCGCGCCCCTCTTTGATCGTATGTTGAATGTCGGTTATTTTCGGCATGTAAAATGAAACCAGCCTTTTTTTGTATATGAAGGCCGAACAGGAGATTGCAGCTATCAGGGTGGCAGTAACCTGGATTAGCAGGGCAAGTTGGAAATCAGTTTTCTCTTTTACCAGTAAAAAAGTTGTCACCAAAATGAGAATTCGGGGTACCGCATTAAACCAGGTAATATATGCCATTTTCTCTGTTCCTTGAAAGAACCAGACCGGGAACAGAATGGTAGAGAAGACCCCTGTAAATGCCAGCAAGAGCAGAGGGGCCAATTCCCTTAACCTGATTACAGCGAGTAGCAGGATGAGAAACGGAACCAGACTGAGGCCAGCAAGTAAAAGTTTGGAAAATGTGGTTGACCAGAATACTTTGCTCAACTCCTGCTTATCCTTCTTTACCCTGACAACCTCCTGAGTGGCAGTAATATTGAAGCCAAAGTCTGTCAGGAGGATAAAGTAGGTCACAAAGGCTTGGGCAAAAGCGATTTTGCCAAAATTTTCTGTTCCCAGGACCCTGGTCAAATAAGGTAATAATGCCAACGGCACCAAATAATTGACGGCCTGAAGCGCGAACAAATAGGAGAAATTCTTTTTCAGTACCGAATCCATAGCCATCAATTATATTAAGTCCCAGGGAAATTGGCCAATAGCCACATGTTTAATTAGACTTCCACTTTTCTTTTGTCTCCTCAAAGAAACCTTTACCAAGTATTAGGATCATGGCCAGGACGAACCCCAAAAATGAAAAGATAGACGTGATTTTTATCCAGTCTGGTGATGATACGCCGGTTGGTAATGTTACAGGATTGATGATTTTGAAAACAGGTGTCTGCTCTTGTAAGACAATTTTTGACTGCTCCAGTTTTCTGGAAAGATCAGAATAAACACTTTCCGCAACCTTGTATGATGCTGAAAGCCTTGATGCATCTGTTTTGATGGTGGCGCCATCAAGTTCTTCTCTGGCTTTCATGAAGTTCATTTTTGCTTCGTCAAATCTTTCCTGAATAAATTTAAGATTAGCCCTGGCCTTTTCGGTCTGAATTTCTGTCAAATAATGCTGCATCAGCCTTTCGGTGTTGAGTGTAACCTGCGCCGCAGCGGTTGCATCCGGCATTGTACAACGGATGGTAATAAACTCATCGTCCATAAGTTGGATGGAGAGTCGCTTGTCGAGCATTTTATTAACAGCCATCTCTTCCCGGGTCATTTGGGGAAGGGAATTGGCATCGGTTTGAATCTCTTTGGTTTTGGCGTCGCCTTTCGGTAAGTTCACACTCTGTCTACTGGCCCGCGGATATCCATGCCCCTTTGGGGATAAGTAATCGTAAAGCGTAAGGGTTGAGTCTGCTTTTCCGGGGGTAATCTTTGTCTTCAATAGTTCCCGACGGAACGGTAAACTTGAAAAGATGTTTGAATAGGAAAGGGGCGACATCTTTGCCTTTGTCAGGCTGTTAAGATCCACACCGGCAATGGCTGCCAAAGCGGAAATTGCTGATAGTTTGGCTTCATTAAGGGTTATTTTGGTATCCGTAATTTCCTGGACGAAAGTAGTGGAGATAGTGTATTGGTTGGGACTCAGAAGGGATAAGGTCATCCCTGCCAAGGCGGCAATTCCGGTAAGGATGACAACCAACAACTTTCTTTTCCATATAGTTTTAGCCAGATAAACGAAATCAACTTCGGTTTCGGCAGGATTTACAGATTGATTAGGCATGGATGAAATGTAATTATTGGTAATTACCTGGTGCTCCTTGGCATTTTCCTTTGAGCCCATAGCGGTAAAAAATTTAAACACGAAGGTCACAATGGAAGGCACAAAGGGCACAATTATTGCTGCGGTTATTCAATTCCTAACCGTCAAGAAGACCGCAATTTATCAATTCATATTTTTCTGACAGTTTCGTTTTTAAGTTCGTACTTGTCACCGCTTTCGGCGCAAACAGCATGGCCGGTGTCGTCGAAATGGAGGCGGATACCGTATTCGGAGATCCAGCCAATCTGGATTGCAGGATTGCCGACCACAAGGGCGTACGGCTCTACAGGTTTGGTCACAACCGCACCTGCGCCCACAAATGCATATTCGCCAATGTCGTTGCCGCAGACAATGGTGGCATTAGCCCCAATGGATGCGCCTAATTTCACGGTAGTTTTGGAGTATTCATTCTTCCGGTTGACATGGCTGCGAGGATTGATCACATTGGTGAAGACACAAGAAGGGCCAAGAAAGACGTCATCCTCGCAAACGACACCCGTGTATAGTGAGACATTGTTTTGCGCTTTCACGTTGTTGCCCAAAACCACTCCCGGTGAGACAACGACGTTTTGACCAATGTTGCAGTTTTCACCGATTACAGCGCCTGACATGATATGGGAAAAGTGCCAAATTTTAGTGCCGGCCCCGATGGAGCAACCGGGATCGATGATGGCGGTTTCGTGCGAGAAGTAGTTTGGCATGGTTTGATATGAATTGAAATCGATAAATAATCTTGAACAGTGTCCTCTTCCAATTACAGTTTATATACCTTTGCTGAACTCTCCTTGACAGCATTGCGGAGATCTACAATAAGCTGCGAATTTTGAACGATCCAATCCATGTCGAAAGCAGTGTGTTGGGTCGTAATGACAACACAATCGGCTTGCCGAAGCAGTTCGGTAGTCAATGTTGCCGATTGGAATTTCAGTCCCCTGGTTGTCTCTAGCGCTGGGAC
>JBBIUJ010000134.1:0-10723 GCA_037440345.1 Prolixibacter sp. | reverse complement strand
AATAAAAACCTTCCCTGTCTCCCCATTGTCCGATTTGGGTTTAACCATGATGAGGATGCCATTGTTCTTGCCTTTTTGGCCAATGCCCCATTTCTCAGCAAGTTTGAAGGTATAATCCCCCTTGTCATATCCAAAGATATCTTTGACAATGACTATGGCAATTTGCGTTGAAGTGCGCCTACTGAAAGCATCCAGCTTATTTTCCAACGCTGAAACCTGAGCGGTAGATAAAATCCCGGCAAAATCATTGACCAAACGAGGTGGTTCGGGACGTTCAGGAAATTCGTCGGCAGCAATGGCTCCGGCAAAAACAAAAAGGAGCAGCACTACCAGCAAATACTGTGGAACAATAAGCTTTTGAAGTATATTTTTCATTGTCTATTTACCGTAAGATATTTCGTCGGGAAGTTCATTGACATCATCCTTTTGGTATGGGAAAAACTCTTTCAGCTTCTCTCCCACTTTACCGATTCCACTAACCAATCCTTCCATTACTAATCCGTCCTTAAAATTACCGATCATCTGCTCTTTCACATCATTCCAAAAACCACTGGGAACTACAGCATTGATGCCTGAATCGCCAATGATGGCAAATTTCCGATCGGTGGTAGACAAATAGATGAGCACCCCGTTTCTCAGAGCTGTCTTGTGCATTTTCAGTGATTTGAATAGCCATGCGGCCCTGTCGAGCACTTCGCCCTTGCAGAGAGATTCAATGTGAACACGAATCTCACCGCTGGTTTGGTGCTCAGCTAATTGGATAGCCTGTACTACCTCTTGTTCTTCCTTTTGGGAGAGAATTTTTTGGGTGCTCATTTGTTGTCGGGTAATTAAATTACTTTTTTGAAAAATCGACCTTTGGAGCAGTCGCTGCTCCCTTTTCTGCTTCAAAGTAGGCCTTTTTCTCAAAATTGCGCATCGATGCAATGATGTTCTGCGGGAACAAACGGATATAGGTGTTAAATGCCTGCGCCGATTGATTAAATTTTTGACGTTCGACGGTAATCCTGTTTTCTGTCCCTTCGAGTTGTGCCTGCAGGTTCAGAAAATTTTCATTGGCTTTCAGATCGGGATATTTTTCCACAACAACCATCAGTCTTGACAAAGCTGAAGACAAACCACCCTGTGCCTGTTGAAATTGCTGAATTGAGGCTGCATTTAATTTTGATGGATCAACGGTAACAGAGGTAGCTTTGGCCCTTGCTTCGACCACTGCTGTCAATGTTTCGTTTTCGTGCGCGGCATAACCTTTCACCGTACTGACCAAATTTGGGATCAGATCGGCCCGGCGCTGGTATACATTTTCCACCTGTGACCATGCTGACGAGACACCCTCTTCCATGGTTACCATGCTGTTACCTGTTTTAATGCCCCAACTAATTCCGAAAAACAGGGCCAATACAATGACTCCAATTACAATCCATGCTGTTTTGCTCATAACTATTGTTTTTTTTTGATTAGTCTATATAAACAATGTGAAATTACACACTATATTTAGGATTCATATGGTATTTGGATTATACGTAATTGTTTAACCTATTGTTAACAATTAATTGATTTTTTGGATCAACACGACTGCCTGAACAGAAATTCCCTCCTCCCTGCCTTCGAATCCCAACTTCTCGGTAGTGGTAGCTTTGATATTTACCTGATCGCTAAGGCTCTCAAGAATTTCTGCGATGACAACCTCCATGGCGGGAATAAAATCCTTCAACTTGGGACGTTGCGCAGAGATTGTAGCATCAAGGTTCACCAACTTGTAACCTTTCTCCTTGATTAACCGGTACACCTCTGCCAATAATTTCTTACTGTCAATATTTTTAAAAGCCGGATCCTTATCCGGAAAGTGGTAGCCAATGTCCCTCAATCCGGCGGCACCCAAGAGCGCATCGCATATGGCGTGAAGAAGTACATCCCCGTCGGAATGGGCAACTGTGCCCTTTTCGTGGGGCACCAGAATCCCTCCCAGCCAGAGCTCTTCACCCTTTGCCAGTTGATGGACGTCGTAACCAAGACCAATGCGAATGTTCATTTTTTAAGAAGTGACTAAAGTGAACTAAAGTGACTAGAGTGACTAAAGTTAGGGTAAAGTTACATTATCGTTCTGAAGCTGCAAGTACTTTAGGCACTTTAGTTCACTCTAGTCACTTTAGTCACTTCCTTTCATGCTATTTGTTCCAAATGATCCTTCCTGACTTAGAAACTTTTTTGCCATCCTGTCCGGTAAGGGTAATCCGGTATAGGTATAAGCCGGGTTGAGGTTGAGGATTCATCGCTTGCGGGGTCCAATACAAATCATTGATTTCATATCCCCTGGAAGGGAGAATTTGTTTGGTTTGGTACACAGTTCTCCCTGAAAGATCCAAAATCTCCAGATTTACGTCAAAAAGTTCATCGTACCGGTTTTGATTGATGACAAACCTGGTCTGATCAGTAAAAGGGTTGGGAAAATTGAACATTTCATGAATCACCATCTCTTTACTGATAAAAAACCTGACTGTAACTGAAGAGGAGTTGTTGGCATTGTCCCAAGCCTTTAGCGTCAGGGTATGGGAGCCATTGTCGGGTAAAGTTAATGGATAAACGATGGTTCCTGATTTCCAGGTTGCGGCATCTGTCCTGTAATAACCATTCAGAATCAACGGATTTGTATTCCGCCCATCCAGTTCCATGGTGATATCGTGGCCAATCCCATATCCCGAACTATTAATTCCACTTTCATCGCCCAGGTAAGCCAACAACAATGGGTTTTCAGAAACAGTACCACCATCTATAAATTTTTCATTTTCAAGATAAAGACGGATGTCAGGGCCTTTGTTGTCAGGTACTGGAAAGGTTGCTGTGCCATTGAAATGAATGTTGGCAAATGCTCCGTTGCCATCGGTCACCTCGTTTTTGAAATAGTAGCGGATCAAGCCGGGCTCTTTATTAAAGTTCACATCCTTCGGGACCACAAAAGAGTAGCTAAAGGATCCATTTTTAACAAATGCAGAACCATTAAACAGACTATTTTCCTGTACTTCATAGGTGAAGGGTTGTTGTCCTCCGTTACCCAGGGTTGTCTTGGTCGTTGGTTGGTCAAAAACCTGAATGGACAGGATTCCGTTGAGTGACACAATTTTGGAACCACTTCTGTCCTGAATTTCTCCCGAAATGGTTACCTGGCTTAATGGGGAGAGAACCCCATCAAACTGCTGTACCGACAGATGGTTAATTTCAAGGTTTACGCAACGTTGTTCCGGATAATTAAGGCGCAAGGCTGGATCACCAAGCAAACAAAATTTTGCGGTATTTATGGTTCCGTCATTTTCATTTTTCACCAGACGTATAATATCCCCCAACCGCAAATGATTTCCTTGTTCGTCCATGTCGAAAACATGGTTAAAAAAGCTTTTGTTGATCTCGAAATTGGAGGCCGAATAGACCAGCCTGGTTGCCGACAACAAAGCGATAGCGCCACCTGCAGGATGAAAGAGAAGGTGTTCCCCTGCAGATCTTTTCACCCGCATATCCCACCGGCTGAACTCACAGGTAGCCGTCACAAAGAGTGGAAGGCGATCTTTGTTCGACCAGCCGTCAATATCGTTTATCGTTAACACTCTCTCGTGGGCCAGGCCGTCTTCGCTTGCATGTCCTACATAGTTAACTATCAGGTCGCCCTCCTGAACCGAGCGACGAATTGCTTCAGTAACCGCTGGATATCGCTGTTCAGGAGTCAGGATTTCGGGATAGGCATCAAAATAGATTTTCGAAGCCTTGTATTCGGGATTTTTCTGAGCCTGTGCCAATGCAAGTTTTTCCGAATCACTGACGTGCAGGTTGTTGTCTTCGTCATCGGCGATGAAGCAGATGTTGTTGTGCCAATCGCCCAAAGTTGTGGTTTCATGGTAATGGATGATTTTGTCGACTGCGAGGGTGGCTTCCGTAATGTTGCTTGCCGGAATCCTACCGATACCAATGTTTATTGACCCAAAGGGATCGCCATTGGAACTTTCCAATTGCGCGAAAAAATCATCGGATACGTATGACCCGATCTCATTGAGCGAATTCGCCGACTGCCTTGTCGGAATCCAGTTGGGATTTATGTCACTGGTCTTGTGCACCGGGTCGCATGTACCTTTGCCAAAAAGCAACAGATACTTTAGTGCTGATCCTTTTGAACCATAGTCTTGCCGGTACAGGCTCCTGATATAATTCCGAAGGGCAACGACATCCCTGTAACCACCTGCCAGTCCATTGAAAAGCTCCTCTACAGCGACCACTTTTACCGTCATATTATCAGTGGTCCGGTGATATTGGGCCAGCCGTTCTGCCTGATCCAGAAATGCTTCAGGGGATAAAATCAAAAATTGAGGAGTATCAACATGTTTTGTATCCGAATTTTTAATCTCTTCTATCTTTGTCACCCCAGGATATTTATTTTGGGGGTCAAATAGGATGAAACTCCTCGACGAATCGCTCTTAATGCGGAATGTCAATTGTCCATTGGTGAATTGAAAGTTATGCTGCACCGGGGAAAGTGGATTAGTCACCTCCCAAAGCTGGAGAAGACCATTTGCCCCATGGACTTTAAATTCAACTATTTTATCCTTGCCTATCGTTCTGCTATCACGAAAAAGCAGCGGTATCCCACGGTATTGGAGGGATCTCCGGAGTTGCAGTGTGGCATAATCAAACCAACACTGATCAGAGCCGGTCCCATTGTATTTCACTGATAAATTGACCACTGAGCCTGTCACCTGTCCTGATATTTTCAAAGAATCGGCAGATGCGAAATCAGACCCGGAAGAGGGTTGAACCGGATTAAACCTGACGACTCCCAAGCTATTCGTGTTTACTGTCACCTCCATTCTGGTTTGAGAAGTGCTTCTCCCAGCGGCATAAACGTTGAAATTAACCGGCTCGTTTTCCACACGGTCGTGAAATGTAAAGCTTTTGGACAATATATTCCCTCCTGACAACATCGCGGTAAACCACCGCGTGCCGGATTCCAGCAAATTTAGATTCTCCTCCTCCCACAATTCGAAATCATCGTATTCACCCATTTGAAAATCAGGATTCCCGGTAGGCTGTGTCGATATCGACGGCATAAGATTACCTGTCCCCTCCGTCAGAAAAAAATAGGAAAATCCCCGAGCCGGTTGATTTCTTATGGGATCATATTGTCGCGATGAAACATTATACTCCCACCGAACCGGTCCCTGTACGAAAAAAAGCAACGCTTCCTCTCCTGTTGTATCATTAACCCTTTGCAGAGGAATCTGAACGGGTCTATTTTCGGGCGAAATGTTGTTATTGCACGACATCGTCTCGTTCCTGCTTCCAAAGATTTTGACGTTTTCGGGATGCAAAAATCCGTTATTTTTCAACCATGAATAGTAAATTTTGTGGATTCCAGTAGCAGATGTTTCAATTTTGATCCATTTGCCGGTCGAAAAAAGCGAATCCGGCACAACGGTCTGTGCCAATCCTTCATGGCTTACCAGCAATGCGAAGAAAATATATAGGAGGCTATAATAGAGACGATTGAACATTTTTGCCAGCAGATTTTTCGGAGATGGTTTCATGCTAAAATGTAGATGAACCATAAAAAAACGACAACAAATGTTTTTTTCTCCCGCGACTGTTGAACAAATTTAAAAAAATCGAAGTTTATAGTGAACTTCCTTGTTGAAAAATAAATACAGTTTTCATTAATTTGCAATATATTTGTGGCTATTGCTAATTCTTGGTTGCGTTGCGAAATTCTCCAATTATTAGAGCCAATCAAAATATAGGGTAGGGATTTTTTCAGGGAAATAACTTACAAATTGTTTGAGCCCTTCTTGATCATTGACTTTCCATAAAAGTGTCAGATTGAAAAGCGTTGCATTCAATGACTAAAAAATATTTGCAAATGAAGCTAAATGCTGTTATATTATTGTCTATAAGCCTTTTAGTTGCGTCATGCAATCTATTGCCAACCAGGAAGTCCAGTTCCTCTACGACAGGGTGGGCCTATAACACTCCAAAAAACGGTGGATTTGAATACAATGCCAACTATTCGCAGGCAGCCGGGCCCGGACTGGTTTATGTTCAGGGTGGGACGTTCCCTATGGGCCGTGTCGACCAAGATGTCATTTTTGATTACAATAACGCCCCCCGCCGAGTAACTGTCGCCTCCTTCTACATGGACGAGACGGAAGTCCGCAATGTAGATTGGAGGGAGTATCTCTACTGGATACAAAGAGTTTATCCCAACAACCCAGAGGTCTATAAGGCCGCTCTTCCTGATACGCTAGTGTGGAGAAACGAATTGGCCTACAACGAACCTTTTCTTGAGAACTATTTACGCCATGCAGCCTACTCTGAATACCCCGTTGTTGGCGTTAGCTGGGTTCAGGCAAACAATTTCTGCAAATGGAGAACTGATAGGGTAAACGAAAGAATCTTGATCAATGACCAGATACTTGCAGAAGATATCAAACAGAGCGGACAGAATACTTTCTCATCCGACAGTTACCTGAATGGCCTTTACAATGGTACAGACGGAAGAAGACCTTTGAAAAATTTAGCCAAAGATGGCGCTACCAGAAGGACAAGTATGTCGGATGGAATTGTACTTCCGAGGTATCGTCTTCCAACAGAAGCTGAATGGGAATATGCTGCAGTCGCACTAATTGGAAATACCGACGAAGAAGTTGTTACCGACCGTCGTATTTATCCCTGGAATGGCAGCCATATCCGCTCAACCGACAAGCAGAGCCGTGGCCTTTTCAAAGCCAACAGTGTGAGGGGACGAGGTGACTATATGGGCGTAGCAGGCACGTTGAACGATGGTTTTGAGATCACTGCTCCTGTTAAATCTTTTGAACCGAATGACCTCGGACTCTATTGCATGGCAGGAAATGTGAACGAGTGGGTACAGGACGTTTACAGACCTACCTCTTTCCAGGAATTCAATGAATTTCAACCACTTCGCGGTAGCGTCTATACCAACTTTAAAAAGGATTCCACCGGCAATTTTGTGCGCAACCAATATGGCGAAATGATTAGGGACACAGTTGCCAATTTTACCAATTATAAGGATGGCGATTTTCAATCAAATATAGATGAGAGCCTTTGGAAGAACAAAGATGATTCGATCAAAAGCGGTATCAGTACCAATGCCATGTATCCTAATTTAAAAGGGAATTATGTACCTAGAATTTCTGATCAGACCAGAGTATATAAAGGAGGCAGCTGGAAAGACAGGCCTTATTGGCTGAGTCCTGGTACCAGAAGATATATGGACGAAAGAAAGTCGACCAATGACATTGGGTTCCGCTGCGCCATGACGAAACTTGGAGATGCAGAACCAAAATAAATATAAAAACCTCACCTTCGGATGAGGTTTTTTTCAATCATCAAATGACGACCGAAGCAATTTACCGGATTTTTCTGGACCATCCTGTGGTAACGACAGACAGTCGTCAGATTAAGAAGGGGTCCATCTTTTTTGCGCTGAAGGGTGATAACTTTAATGGCAATGCCTTTGCACTTCCGGCTCTCGAGGCGGGAGCAGCTTATGCTGTTGTAGATGAGGACGTATTTGCCGTTCATGAAAAAATCATTTTGGTCGAAAATGTGCTCCGGACACTTCAGGAGATGGCAAGTCTGCACCGTCAGAAGTTGGGGCTGCCTATCCTTGCCATTACCGGGACCAACGGCAAGACCACAACCAAGGAGTTGGTTTCTGCTGTACTCTCAAAAAAATACAATCTTATCTGCACCAAAGGGAACCTTAACAACCACATTGGAGTACCATTAACCCTTCTCTCTCTCAGGCCGGAAACTGAATTCGCGGTGGTTGAAATGGGCGCCAATCATCCGGGCGAAATCGATGAGTTGTGCAGGATTGCACTACCCGATTATGGATTGATCACCAATGTAGGAAGGGCTCATCTCGAAGGTTTTGGCTCTTTTGAAGGGGTTATCCAAACCAAGACCGAGCTTTACCGGTTTCTTGAACAAAAAGCGGGGACCATTTTCATCAACAATGCCAATCCTTACCTGGAGGGCAAAGCTGAAAAGGTAAATAAAGTTGGTTATACCACTTCCAAATCTTGTGACGGACTCGAAGGGGAGATTGTCAGTGCCGACCCTTTGCTCGTTTTCAAGGCTCTTTTCCCCAAAGGCTGGCTCTATATCAAAACCAAGCTTGTTGGCAGTTACAATCTCGAGAACGCGCTCGCAGCGGCAGCCATCGGACAATACTTTGGTATAGATCCTACCGTGATCGCCACAGCAATCGAAAGCTACCAACCTGACAACAACCGGTCCCAGATGGTGGTAACAGAACGTAACAGGCTCCTGATGGATGCTTACAACGCCAACCCCTCAAGCACCAGGGCTGCTCTTGAGAACTTTGAACATATTGTTGCACCACAGAAAGGGGTGATTTTGGGTGATATGCTTGAACTTGGTGCAGATTCTCATGAGGAACACCAGAAGATCGTTGATTTTCTTTCCACATTGAAACTGGATCTGGTTTATCTGGTTGGCCCGCACTATTCGGCATGCCAAACTCCGGATCAATTCAAACACTTCAACAATTCGGTTGATTTGGCACATTTCCTTGAGCAACAGCGCCTGTCTGGTTATCTTCTTTTGATCAAAGGATCGCGGGGGATGAAACTTGAAACCATCCGCCCGGAGTTGTAATCGCTCATTTACCCTTTCAAAGTTAAACACAAAGTGCCCGAAGGAAAACACAAAGGACACAATTGTCTTCATGCGAAATTGTGTCTTTTGTGCGTACTTTGCGCCCTTTGTGGTTAAATAAATCAATAACTACCGCCCTATCCAATATCCCTTTTCCAAATAAGCAGGGATAGACCTCCTCTTCCCCATATTTGATTAATTTTGCAGGAAATTTTGTACCAACATATCATTCATGTCCGCATCACTCAATTTAAAGGAACATCTTCAACACCCGACTTTCGCACTAATCGGCTCAATTTCTGATACCGAAGGGCTGGAAACCTATGTGATCGGAGGCTTTGTGAGGGATCTGCTAATGTACCGAAAGAGAGCGCATTACGACATCGATATTGTCACGGTAGGCAGTGGAATCGGCCTGGCTAAAAAGGTGGCTTTTGCCATCCATCCAAAGTTAAAAGTGACCGTATTTAAAAACTTTGGAACAGCCATGTTTCGCGACGATGAGGTTGATTTCGAATTTGTTGGAACACGAAAGGAGTCTTACAGACAGGATAGCCGTAAGCCAATCGTTGAAGATGGCACCCTGGTTGATGACCAGAACAGACGGGATTTTACGATGAATACGCTGGCTATCTCCCTTAACCGGGATCGCTACGGCGAGCTTGTCGACCCTTTCAACGGCCTCGGAGATCTGGAAGCTAAACTGATCCGGACACCCTTGGATCCCGACATCACCTTTTCTGACGATCCATTGCGTATGATGCGCGCTATCCGTTTTGCCTCCCAACTCAACTTCAGAATTGAGGAGGGGACCTTTTCTGCCATCACCAAACAGGCAGATCGCATCAGCATCGTTTCAAAAGAGCGGATTACGGAAGAAGTCAACAAGATTATCCTCACTGATAAACCTTCAGTTGGATTTAAACTACTTGAAGTGAGTGGGTTGTTGAAAATTATTCTTCCTGAGATACAAAACCTGAAAGGAAGGGAGAGTATCAACGGAATTTACCACAAAGACAATTTCTACCATACGCTTGAGGTCCTCGATCGGATTTGCGTAAACACGGATAACCTCTGGCTTCGCTGGTCGGCCCTACTGCACGATGTGGCCAAACCTGTCACCAAAAGGTTTTCGCCGGCACTGGGCTGGACTTTTCATGCCCACAATTTCGTCGGTGAAAAGATGGTGCCAAAACTGTTTGATCGTTTGAAACTACCGCTCAATGAGAAGATGAAGTTTGTACAGAAGATGGTCTTGCTGCATATGCGGCCCATTGTTCTTTCGGAGGAGGAGGTGACCGATTCGGCTGTACGGCGTCTGCTATTTGATGCCGGCGATGACATCGACGACCTGATGACCCTTTGCGAAGCCGATATCACCTCGAAAAACGAAGAGAAGGTAGCCCGATTCCTGTCCAATTTCCAACTCGTAAGAGAGAAACTCAAAGAGATTGAGGAGAAGGATGCCGTCCGAAATTTCCAACCCCCGGTAACCGGAGAGTTAATCATGGAAACATTTGGACTACAGCCCTGTAAAGAGATTGGATTAATTAAATCCGCAATCAAGGAGGCCATACTGGATGGCGAAATCAGCAACAACTACGAGGAAGCCTACCGGTTTATGATGGGGAAGGGGAAAGAACTTGGGTTGAAACCAATAAAAGGATAAAGTAAAAAGGATAAAGGATAAAGTGGGATTTGTGGGTGGATGAACTTATTGTTGCTATGAATTACAGCGCTGCAATCAAGATCGCAGCGTTTTTACTTTATCCTTTTGACTTTATCCTTTATCCTTTTACTTTGAGAATACAACCATTACCGGAGTCGAGGTACTGTTGCCGGCCAGATCCTCGCAAGTTATCAGCATATCGTAATTCCCCAGGGTAACCTGATTACCGGTATAGGTTAAGGGCACCAATATTTCGTTGTGGTTGACAGCAAACGTCTTTTTCCCGGAGGGTATGGTCCAGGTGTTGGTATAGGCCCAATCTGAAGTTGTCACCCCTTTCAAACTCTTTGTAATGGTGACTTTGTATGATTT